>DATKVX010000055.1 GCA_035529855.1 bacterium | reverse complement strand
GCCCAACACCTTCTCGATGGACGCGGTGAGCTCCGCCAGCGACACCGTCTTCCCGGACGCTACGTTGTACGTCCCCGACGTTAGGCCTCGAGCCAGCACTTCCGCGGTGGCCTTCACGGCGTCGCCCACGTACGTGAAGTCGCGCCGCTCCTCGCCGTCGCCGTACAGCACGATGGCCTCGCCGTCCCGGATGGCGCGGATGAATTTGTGGATGGCCATGTCGGGCCGCTGGCGGGGGCCGTATACGGTGAAGTAGCGGAGTATCACTGCGCGGAGGCCGTAGCTTTTCCTGTATAAATCGACGAGGTCTTCCGCCGCCAACTTCGTCGCGCCGTACGGCGAGACGGGCGCCGGCGTCGCGTCTTCGGTTACGGGGAGGCGGCTCGCGTCGCCGTACACCGAGCTGGAGGAGGCGAGGATGAGCGGGACGTCCGCCCGGGCGCGAAGCGCCTCCAGCAGCCGCTGCGTCGCGAGGACGTTGTTCGTCAAATACTCCTCGTAGTGCCGACCCCAGGAGTCGCGGACGCCCGGCCGCGCCGCCAGGTGGAACGCCGCGTCCACGCCGTCGACGACGTCCTCCAACTCGTCGCGCGCCAGGTCCAACTCGCGGAAGGTGAAGGAGGCGGCCTCGCGCGCGGCGCGCAAGTTGGCGAGCTTGACGTTGCGGCCGTAGTTGCCGAGGAAGTTGTCTACGCCCACGACCTCGTGACCCCGCGCCAGAAGCTCGTCGACGAGGCTCGAGCCGATGAAGCCGGCCGCGCCGGTTACGAGAACGCGCCGCCGTTCGGGAGCTTTCTCCTTTTTAGAAGGCATGGCCTTAAAGGGTAAAAAGGCCGCCGCACCGGCGGCCTTACGTTTCGATTATAAAGGAGGTATGCGAAATGTCAAGCGGAGAATTGCCTTGACGTAACGACGCGCGGGCTTTACAATAAAAAAGGCCCGCTGACGGGCCTTTTATTGCGCTGCGATGGGAGCTACGCTTTGCGCACTTTGCCGGCCTTCAGGCACCGCGTGCATACGCGCAGCCTCTTTACGCGGCCGTCGACGCGGACGCGAACGCGATGAAGGTTCGGCATGAACTTGCGCCGCGTAACGTTGTGGGCGTGGCTTATGCTGTGGCCGAACATGGGCTGCTTGCCGCAAATGCCGCATCGGTAAGACATGATATTCCTTTCGGGAAAACGCATAATAGCATAAACTAATTCCCTATGCAAGAAGAAATGCCGCGCCTGTCCGTTGCTATCCTGGCCCACGACGAGGCCCGCGAACTGGCCGCGCTCCTCGAGGGCGTAACCTTCGCCGACGAAGTCGTGGTGGCCGACGCCGAATCGTCGGACGACACCGCCGAAGTGGCCCGGCGCGCCGGCGCGAAGGTCGTTCCGGTTAAAAACGATTTCAATTTAAATGTAAATAAAACCGCGGCCACAGACGCCTGCCGCGGCGAATGGATAATATTCCTGGACCCGGACGAACGCGTAACGGCGGAGCTGGCCGCCGCGCTCCAGGCCGCGGCGGCCGACGACGACGCGCCGTACGACGCGTACGAATTCCCCCGCCTGAATAACTACTTCGGCCGATATCTCAAACACGGCGGCGCGTACCCAGACTACCAGCTGCGCCTGTTTCGGCGGGGGCGGGCGCGTTTCCGCTGCTTATCGGTGCACGAGCGTCTCGACGTCGACGGCCGCGTCGGCAGGCTCGGGGCGCCGCTCTACCACGAGACGTACCCCGCGTTGGCCGACTACCTCCGGAAGCTGCCGCTATACGTGGCCGCCGGCGCGGACTACCTGGAACGGCGCGGCCGGCGTCCCGGGTTCGCCGCCGACGTGTGGTTTTTCCTCCTAAGGCCGGCGGTCCGGTTCTGGCGGCGGTACTTGTTCAAGCTGGGATTCCTGGACGGGTGGCCCGGCTTCCTGGCCTGTTTTCTCGACGCCGCGCAGGGGATATTGGCGTATTACCAGTTCCGAACCGGGCGCGGCTCGAGCGGGTAGCGCGTGCGTATCGTTCACGTAAACAAGTTTCTGTATCGCCGGGGCGGCGCCGAGCGCTATATGTTCGACGTCGCCCGGGCGCTGAAAAGGCGGCGGCACGACGTCTTCTTCTTCGGGACGGCGCATCCCGACAACGTCGAGGGCGAGTATCGCCGATACTACCCGCCCTACCACGACTTCGCCCCGCCGCGCGTCGGCCTGCGGACGGCGCTCGCCGCGGTATGGTCGCGCGCCGCGGCCGAAAAGTTCCAGGCCTTCCTCGACGACGTCAAACCGGACGTCGCGCACCTGCACAATATTGCGTACCACCTGACGCCCGCGGTGGTCGCGGCGCTGGCTCGAGCCGGCGTCCCGGCCGTAATGACGCTCCACGATTACAACCTGCTCTGCCCGAACCATTATTTCTACAGCCGCGACGAGCCTTGCTTCCGCTGCGCCGAAAAGAAATATTTTTCGTGTATAACGCGCCGGTGCGTGAAGGGCAAGTTCGGCGCTTCGGCCGTGGGTTACCTGGCGCACCTCGTCGCGCGGCGGAAGAAGATATACCACAAGCTTGCCCGCATCCTCGCGCCTTCCGCCTTCCTGAGCGAAAAAGTGCGCGCCGCCGGGTACGACGACGCGCGCGTGCGCTTCCTCCCGCCGGCGATTGACATTCGCGAGACGCGGGCCGCCCGGAAGGAGAACTTCTTCTTATACGCGGGTCGCCTCGCGCCCCAGAAGGGCGTGGACGTACTCATCCAGGCCGTCGGCCTGGCGGGACCGAAGGTCCGGTTGAAAGTCGCCGGCTCGGGCCCGGAGATAGCCAACCTCAGGGAAACCGCACGAGGTTACGCCGCGGACAAGGTCGAGTTCCTGGGGCACGTCGACGCGCGCCGGCTCGCCGGGTTGATGGCGTCGGCTCGAGCCGTCGTCGTCCCGTCGCGCTGGCCCGAGAATACGCCCGCCGTGATATTGGAGGCGTTCGCGGCCGGCGCCGCGGTCGTGGCCTCCCGCATCGGCGGTATCCCGGAGATGGTGGAGGACGGCGTCGAGGGCCTGTTGGTCGAGGCCGAGGACGTTCGCGGGCTGGGGGCGGCGCTCGAGCTGGTCGCGGGCGATGTCCGTAAAGGGCGTAAATTAGGCGCCGCGGGCCGCGCGCGGTTGGCGCGCGATTACTCCTTCAAGGAGCACATGGCCCGGCTGCTCGACGTTTACCGGGAGGTCGCGGCGTGAGGGTCGCGATGATAGGCCTGAAGGGCGTGCCGGCGCTGCACGGCGGCATCGAGCGCCACGTCGAGGAGTTGGGCCGCGGCCTGGCGCGGTTGGGCCACGACGTTACGGTATATTGCCGAAACCACTACACCCCTCCCGACGCCTCGGCGGAGGGGCTGACGCTGCGCCGCCTTCCCAGCGTCAACACCAAACACCTCGACGCGTGGACCCACACCTTGCTGGCCTCGCTCGACGCCGCGCCCCGTCGCTTCGACGTCTACCACTATCACGCCCTGGGGCCGGCGACGCTCGCCTTCATCCCGCGTTCGCTCGGCAAGACGGTCGTCGTTACGGTCCACGGCCTGGACTGGCAGCGCGAAAAGTGGGGCCCGGCCGCGTCGACGTACCTGCGCCTGGGGGAGTGGGCCGCGGCGCGCCTCGCGACGCGGACCGTCGTCGTCTCCCGCGAGCTGCAGCGGCATTTCGCGCGGCGCTACCGCCGGCGCACGACGTACGTACCGAACGCGGTCACCGTACCCGGGCCGGTCGACCTCCGCGCGCTCGAGCCGTACGACCTGGAGCCCGGGCGGTACCTGTTAACCGTAGGCCGGCTCGTCCCCGAGAAGGGCATTCACCTGTTATTGGAGGCGTACCGCGACGTCGCGACGGACCTCCCGCTCGTCGTCGTGGGCGACGACCCTCACGGGAAATACCTCGAGCGACTGAAGGAGGAGGCCGACGACAGGGTACGCTTCGTCGGATACGTCTACGGGCCGCCGCTCGCCGCCTTCTTCGCCGGTTCCTATTTATACGTCCAGCCGTCGACGCTGGAAGGCCTTTCCATAGCGCTGCTCGAGGCGATGAGCTACGGCGCCGGCGTATTGGCCTCGGACATCCCGCCCAACGTCGAGGCGCTGGGCGACGCCGGCTTCTACTTCCCGACGGGCGACGTCGCCGCGCTGGGCGAACAGCTCCGCCGGATGCTCGGCTCGCCGGACGACGTAAAAGAAAAGGGCGCCGCGGCCGAACGTCGCGTCGCCGACTTATACTCCTGGGAAGAGGTGGCCCGCCGGACCGCGGCCGTGTACGAGGCCGCGCTCGGCCTATAGGCCGGGCGTACCGTCCTTTCTATAGGTAAATTTCCCCTTGACTACCGTCGCGACGACCTCCGCGTCCGCCGGTTCCGCGGCGGCGAGTTGGCGCGGGTCCCGGGCGACGACGGTGAACGAGGCCCACTTGCCCGGCGACAGCGTCCCCCAATCGTCTTCCGCGAAAACGGAGGCCGCGGCCCCCAGGGTGAACATAGCCAGCGCGTCGTCGAAGGACAGCCGCTCTTCTTCGGTGGGGTGGTTCGTCGCCGCGGCTATTCCCAAGAGCGGATTTATAGGGGTAATATTGGAATCGGACCCGCCCGCCAGCGCGACGCCCGCCGCGAGCGCGGACCGCAGCCGGTTCGTGCGGCGGCGCCGCTCGCCCAGCCGCGTCTCGTACAACTTACCCGGGCCGCCCCACAACCATTCGAACGCCGGCTGCACGGAGAGGATGACGCCGAGTTCGGCCGCCCTTTCGAGGTCGCGGTCGGAAACGAGTTCGGCGTGTTCGACGCGGTGGCGGCAATCGTCGCGGGGGTGTTCGTAGGCCGCGACGCCGTACGAGTCCAGCACCTGCGATACGGCGCGGTCGCCTATGGCGTGGAGCGCCACCTGGAGGCCGGCGGCGTGCGCCGTCATGACGAGCGCGTTCAGGTCGTCGTCGGCGAAATACAGCTCGCCCCGCGTCGCGGGTTTGTCGGCGTAAGGCTCGCTCAGCGCCGCGGTCCACGAGCCGATGGAGCCGTCCACCAACAGGCAGCCGCCCAACCGCGGCAAGCGCAGCTCGCGCGCCGTCCTCGCGGACGTTACTTGGGGGAATACAAAAGTTTCTACCGGCAGCCGGTCGCGACATTTCAGAAGAACCCGTACGTCTTCTTCCCCCGCGATTTGTCCTCCCTCGAGCGCGCACAGCGCCACGACGCCGCGGGAGGCGGCAAGCGCCGCGCCGTCGCGGTAGGCCGCGGTCTTCGTCGCCCGCTCGAGCCGGCCGCGGACCTTCGCGCGCGCCAGCTCGTTCGCCCGGCCGCGAAGGACGCCGGTGGGCCGGCCGTCGGCATCCAGCTCTACGCCCGGCCAGGAGGGCTCGAGGCCGAAGCGCGGCCAGGCCGCGGCGTTGACCACCAGCGTGTGATAATCCACGCGGGTTACGGCCACGGGTTTGTCCGGCGACGCGCCGTCGAGCTCGGCTCCGGTGGGCAAGCGCCCTTCGGCCAGGCGGCTGTCGTCCAGGCCGGCGCACATTACGATTTCGTCGGCGTTGCCGGCCCCGTCCCGTACGAGCTCCAGAACGTCGGCCAGGCGGCGGGCGCCGCTCAGGTCCACCTCGCGGAGCGCGAGACCGGTCGACAACAGGTGCACGTGCGCGTCCCACAACCCGGGCAGTACGACGGCGTCGCCGAAGTCGACTACCGGCACGCCGGCCCGAGCGAAATCTTCCCGTCCTTCGACGTCGACCGCCGCGACGCGGCCCCGTTTAACCGCCAGGGAATACGCGTCGGGCGCGCCGGGCGCGGTTACTATGGCCTTAGCTTTGAATATCTTGTCCGCTTCCATAACGACTCCGGCTCGAGCCGTTGACACCACCGTAGGCCTTATGATAGCATTAATAAGAAATCAGCGTAAGTGTTGAAGAGTATCGTTGACCGCGGAGTGATATGAGCATATTGGCCGTAGGGTCCGTCGCGTTGGATACCGTAAAAGCCCCCGGCGGCAGCGTTGACGAGGGGTTGGGCGGTTCGGCGACCTACTTCGCGCTCGCGGCCTCGCTGTTCGCGCCGGTGGCCGTCGTGGCGGTGGTGGGCGACGATTTCCCCGAAGAGGCGTTTCAAATTTTCGCCGACCGCGGCGTCGATTGCGCCGGCCTGGAGCGCCGCGAGGGCCGGACCTTCCGGTGGTGCGGCCGCTACGAAGAGGACGTCAACGTCGCCATAACCGAAAAAACCGAGCTCGGCGTCTTCGGCGAGTTCCGGCCGGTGGTGCCGGAGAGCTGCCGCAACTACCCGTACGTCGCGCTGGGCAACATCGACCCGCTGCTGCAGCTCGCCGTTTTGGAGCAACTCAACGGCCCCCGGTTCGTCGCCGTCGATACGATGAACTACTGGATAGACCGGCAGCGCGACGACCTGGCCGAGGTGGTAGCTCGAGCCGACGTTCTCGTCGTAAACGACGCCGAGGCGAGGATGCTGGGGGGCGAGGCGAATTTGCTCGCCGCGATGACGCGTCTCCTCGAGCTGGGGCCTCGGTACGTGCTTGCCAAGAAAGGCGAGCACGGCGCCGTCCTTATGGCCCGCGATTTCGAATTTATATTGCCGGCGTTCCCGGTACGCGAGGTCGCCGACCCCACGGGCGCGGGCGACACCTTCGCCGGCGGTTTCCTCGGCTTCCTCGCCGCGTCCGACGATACGTCGCCGGCCAACCTCTGCCGCGCCGTGGCCTACGGCGCCACCGTGGCCTCCTTCGCCGTCGAGGGATTGGGGATAACCAGGCTGGCGAAGTTGACCCGCGACGAGGTGGAGGAGCGCCTCGCGCGCCTGGGCGATATGACCCGGTTTTAAATAATATGAGCAACGCGATACTTATAGCGTTATTGATCCTCGACCGAGCCGTCTGGATTTACATGCTCGTTATCGTCGCCCGGGCCATCATGTCGTGGTTCAGGCCCAACCCCCGCAATCCCATCGTCAGGTTCCTTTACGCGATTACGGACCCGGTGTTATACCCGGTGCGCGATTTCATCCATTATCGGTTGCGCCTCAACCTCGGCGGCATCGATATCTCGCCGCTGGTCGTCCTGGCGGCGCTGTGGGCCCTCCGCGCCCTAGTCTTGCCCTGGCTCGTGCACGTCGTCGCGGGCGCGGGATAGGAGTAAAGGCCCGGCCGCGGGCGCCGTTCTCCGGCGACGTCTTTACCCTTTATGGCGACTATCGTCTTCGCTTTTTGCCTGGGCGCCGCGGCCGTCGTCGCCCAACTCGAGCTCTTACGCGAGTACTTGTCGCTCACGGGCGGCAACGAGGTCGCCGTCGGCCTGACCCTTTGCGCGTGGCTGGCCGCGGGCGGCCTCGGCAGCCTGGCGGCGAGTCGGCTGCGTCGGCCTTCCTGGCTCGCGGCGGTGCTGTCGTTCGCGGCGCTCGGCGCCTTTTATTTATTCGGCCTGTGGCTCACGTGGGGCGGCCGTACGATATTGGGAGCCGTCCCGGGGGAAGTGGTGGGTTGGCTGCGGGGGTTCGCCTTCGCCTTCGCCGCGGCGGGGCCGGCGGCCTTCTTCGCCGGCGCGACCTTCGCGCTCGTGGCGGCGGCGGCCGGCAAGGCCAAAGTCGTGTACGTCGCCGAGGCCGCGGGCTCGTGCGTCGCCGGCCTCCTCTTCACGACGATACTTTACCGTTGGTTTTCCCCGTTAACCGCAGGGGCCCTCGTTCTCCTGTGCGCGGCGGGGGCGGCGTCGGTGGCGCTGGTGCGGGCCCGCGGGGCGCGCGTCGGCGCGGCCGTCGCGCTTCTACTGACGCTGGCCGCGGCTTGCGGCGTCGCGGCGTTCCGCGCCCCATTGTTGGAACGGTGGTTCTTCGCTCGCTCTTTTCCGGGTGAAAAGGTGACGGCCTACCGCACGTCGCCGTACGGCGCGGTGGTGGCGGCGAGGCGGGCGGACCAAAATTCGCTTTACGAAAACGGCCTACTGGTGGCGTCATACCCGGACCGGTTGGCGGCGGAGGAGACGGTCCAGCCGGCGATGTTGCTTCGGCCGGAGGCGGGGCGCGTGGTCCTCTTCGGCGGCGGTTTGACCGGCGCGCTGGCCGAGTTCGCGAAGTTCGCCGCCGTCGGGGAAGTCGTATACGTGGAATTGGACGCGGCGCTGGTGGAGGCCGCGGCGGCGACGTTTTACCCGGGCGTAGACGCGCTCCCCGGCGTAACGTTCATTAGCGGCGACGGCCGGTTGTGGGCGCGGCGCGCCGCTTCGCGCGGCGAACGGGCGGACGTCGTCATCGTCGCGATGCCGACGCCGGTATCGGCCCAGATTAACCGCTATTTTACGGTCGAGTTTTTCGAAGACGTACACGGTCTCCTTGCGCCCGGCGGCTTGTTGGCCTTCAGCGCGCCCGGCGCGGCGAATTACTATCCTCCCGACCTTGCGGAGTTCCTGAGCTCGAGCCGCGCGACCGCGGCCGCGGCCTTCCCCCACGTCGCGTACGTGCCCGGCGAGCGCTTCACGTTCCTGGCCTCCGACGCGGCCGTAGACGCTTCGGCCGGGGCGTACGCGCGAGCGCTGCGCCGTTGTAGTATCCGAAATCAATATCTGACCGAGACCTACTTCCGTTACGCGCTTACGGCGGACCGCGTCGACGCCGCGGCGCGGGCGACGAGCCTGCCGGCGGACGTGAATACCGATTTGAAGCCCAAGGCGCTTTACTACGGCCTGGCGTTGTGGGCGGCGCGGGTGGGCGGCGCGGGGCGGCGCGTATTAACGGCCGCAAGGGGGCTGCGGTTATGGTATATTATCGCGTTCGCCGCGGCCCTTGCGGCGCCGTGGTTTATATGGCGGCGGCGGCTGGGGGGCAGGCCGGCGGTGGCGCTCGCCGTCGCGGCGCAAGGTTTCGTCGAAATATCGCTCGAGGTGTTGATAATATTCGGCTTCCAGGTGGTGTACGGCTCGGCTTATTTGGAGTTGGCGCTAATCGTGGGAGCTTTTATGGCGGGCGTGGCGGCGGGCGGGTTGCTGCCGCCGCCGCGGGAGGCCGGGGCGTACCGGCAGCGGTTGGTCAATATTATGGCGTTCGCGGCGATGGTGGCGTTCGCGCTGCCGCCGGCGCTTTACTTGCTCTCGCGCTGGGCCGCGGCGCCGGCGGTTGTTCTGCACGTCATCTTCGGCGCTTTGGCCTTCGCCGCCGGCCTGTGCGGCGGCGCGCAGTTCGTCGTGGCGCTCCGGGCGTGGGGGGAGCGGGGCGCGGGCGTGCTCTACGGTACCGACATGCTGGGAAGCGCGGCGGGCGCGGCGGTTACGGCCGTGGTCTTAGTACCGGCGCTGGGCATCGGTAAGGCCGCGATAGCGGTCGTTACTTTGGCGGCGGCCGTTATGGCGGCGTTGGCAGCGGCGCCGCGTACGGCCGAAGGACGGTAGGCTTTCACCGGGGAGAACGTAATGGGAAATACGGTTTCGACGCTTGGTTATCTTTGTGTGGGAACGCTTTTCGGCCTGGCCGCGATGGCGGTCGTTTTGGCGGTCGCGAGCCGGCGCCGCGGATTGGAAGCGGCGTTGAGCAAGGCGTACGGGCCGCTCCACGCCCTGCTGAACGAGAACGCCGCGGCGCGGGCGAAGATCGGCGAAGTCGAGGACCGCTTGATGGCGACGTACGCGGGCGAGAGCGCGCCTTTTTCGCCCGAGGAGAAGAAGGGCGCGGCCGAGGCGTTCCTCGCCGTACAGGTCAGTATGTCGGAGCGGGTCATCAACCCCAACCGCGAGCGTATGAGGGAAATCGTCGCCGAGTGGGGATACTATTTGAGAGACGACGACTACCTGGCGTTGACGTCGGAGCTGGGTCGGGCGACGGCTTCGCGGCTGCTCGCTGAGGCCGGCTTGCCCAAGGGCCTCCGCGACGAGCGGCCGCCGGCGGATAAAGAGGGCGACGTGCTCGAGCAGGTGCGGCAGACGTACTTGGAATTGGCTCGGCAGCGGCGGGCGGGTTTCCTGGCCGCGCTGGCGCAGGGCGTAAAACACCTGTTCGCGGCCGACTAGTATGGCGGGAAGCGTCGACAAGTTATGGCACGCCCGGGCCGCGGCGGACGTCGCGTCGCAACTGGGGACCTCGCCGCGGCTGGGGCTCACGGCGGACGAGGCCGCGGCCCGACTCCGACGCTACGGCCCCAACGCCCTGGCGCAGGTGGGCGCGCGGCGCGGCGTTAAAGTATTCCTCTCGCAATTCACCGACTTCCTCGTACTGGTCCTTATCGGCGCGTGCATCGTCTCGGCCTTCCTGGGCGAATACGTGGACGCCGCGGCGATTCTCGCCATCGTGATGCTCAACGGCATCTTGGGCTTCGTTCAGGAATATCGGGCCGAGAAGTCGCTGCAGGCGCTGCGCGAGATGGCGGCGCCCAAGGCCGCGGTGGTGCGCGACGGCCGCGAGAAAGTGGTGGATACGCGCGACGTGGTCCCGGGGGACCTCGTCCGGCTGCGGGCCGGCGACCGCGTCCCGGCGGACCTTCGCCTGGTCGAAGAGCACAACCTCCAGGTGGACGAGGCGGCGCTCACCGGCGAATCTTTGGCCGTCGAGAAAGAGGCGGCGCTCGAGCTCGACGACGACATGCCGCTGGCCGACCGGCGGAATATGGCGTACACCGGGACCGTCGTAACGTACGGCCGCGGCGACGGCCTGGTCGTCGCCACCGGGATGGGCACCGAGCTCGGACGCATCGCGGCGCTGGTGCAGGAAGTGGGGGGCGAGGAGACGCCTCTCCAGCGGCGGCTGGCCAGGTTGGGGAAGCTTTTGGTCTGGGCCGTGCTTATCCTGTGCGGGGTGATGTTCGGCGCGGGCCTTCTGCGGGGGTTGCCGGCGCAGGAGATGTTCCTGATCGCGGTAACGCTGGCGGTGGCCGCCATCCCGGAGGGCCTCCCCGCCGTCGTTACCATCGCGCTCGCCATCGGCGTGCAGCGGATGGTCCGGCGCCACGCGCTTATCCGCCGCCTATCGTCGGTCGAGACGCTGGGCTCGACGTCGGTGATATGCACCGACAAGACCGGTACGCTGACCGAGAACAGGATGGTGGCGCGGCGGGCGTACGTCAACGGCCGGGAGGTAGTGCGGGCCGAAGCGCCCGACGACCTGAAGGACTTGCTCGCCACCGCGGTCCTGTGCACCTCCGACTTCATTTACGCGGCCACTACGGGCGATTACTCGTTCGGCGGCGAACGCAGCAACCCCACCGAAGCGGCGCTGGTGGAGGCGGCGCTGGACGTGGGCGTGGACGCGCGCGAGCTGGCCTCCCGGTACGAGTTCCAGGCCGAAGTGCCTTTCGACTCCAAGCGTAAGAGGATGACCGCGGTATTCGGCGTGAACGGCGGCCGCGTCGCCGTCGTGAAGGGCGCGCCGGAGATAGTGCTCGAGCTGTGCGCGGCGGTTATGGGCGGCGAGCGCGAGAGGCCGCTAACGCCCGAGAGCCGGGCCGCGCTCGAGGACGCCAACGCCGGCCTGGCGGCCCGCGGCTTGCGCGTTATCGCCGTCGCGACCCGCGCCGTGGCCCACGACGAAGAGGTGTCGGTCGAAATCGAACGGGACCTCACGTTCCGCGGGTACGTCGCGATCGAGGACCCGCCTCGAGCGGAGGTCTACGAGGCGGTGCGCAAGTGCCGGCTGGCGCACATCACGCCCATTATGGTGACGGGCGACCATCGCGCTACCGCCGTGGCCATCGCCGAAGAGGTGGGCATTACCGACGAGGCCGGCACCGTCTTGACCGGCCGCGAGTTGGACCAGCTCAGCGACGAGGGTTTGATAGACGAGCTCGAGGATGCCCGGGTGCTGGCGCGGGTGACGCCCGAGCACAAGCTGCGCATCGTGCGGGCGCTGCGCGCGCGCGGCGCGGTAGTGGCGATGACCGGCGACGGCGTCAACGACGCGCCGGCCCTCAAAGAGGCCGACATCGGCGTCGCGATGGGCATCACCGGCACCGACGTCTCCAAGGAGGCGTCGGACATGATCCTCACCGACGACAACTTCGCCACCATCGTGGCCGCGGTGGAGGAGGGGCGGAGCATCTACGCCAACATCAAGAAGTTCATCCACTTCCTGCTGTCGTGCAACGCCTCCGAGCTCCTCGTCATGATCGTCGCGACGCTCGCCGGCTGGCCGCTGCCGCTCGTGCCCATCCAAATCCTATGGGTGAACCTCATCACCGACGGCGCGCCGGCGCTGGCGCTGGGCGTGGACCCGCCCGAGGTGGGCCTGCTCCTCAAGCCGCCGCGCCCCAAACATGCCTTCCTCTTCGACGCGCACGATTTAAGACTGATACCGCTGCAGGGGTTGATGATAGCCGCGGCCACGCTCGGCTCGTTCGTGCTGGTACTGCGCGTCTTCGGCGAGGGGCTGGCCACGGCGCGGACCTTCGCGTTCTCGGTGCTGACGCTGAGCCAGCTTTTCCACGCGCTGAACTGCCGGAGTCAGACGCGCTCGTTCTTCGCGCTGGGGCCCTTCTCCAACCCGTGGCTTTTGTACGCCGTCGCTTTTTCGCTGCTGCTGCACCTGGGTATTGTATACGTCCCGTTCCTGCAGCCCATCTTCCACACCGTGCCGCTGTCGCTCCGGGACTGGGGGTTGATGCTCGCTATCTCGGCCTTGCCGCTCGTATTTATGGAGATATACAAACCGCTGTACGCGCTGGTCAGGAGGATACGCCGCGAGCCCGAGGACTACTTCGGCGTCTTCCCGGAGTAGTTGCGCTTCGGGCGCGTGGGCGGTATAATATTTGCGTACTCGGTGGTTTCGGAGGCCGCGGCACGCGAGGCCCAAAAACTTTTGGCGAAGGTTGGGCCGCCTCGCGAAGCTGCTGTATGTCCGCGTCGTGCGCGTTAACGCGTCGCCGCACCAGGTGGCGGCGGGCGTCGCGGTCGGCGTGTGGCTCGGCGTTTTTCCCACGTTCGGCCTGGCCGGGCCGGCGGCGTACGTTCTGGCGTGGATATTTCGCTTCAACAAGGCCGGCGCGCTGGCGGGCGCGGCTATTATGAACCCGCTCACGTCGCCCGTTTTCTGGGCCGCGTCGGCGATGCTGGGCGCCGCCTTTACCGGGACCGATTGGCGCGCCGTCTACGGCTTGGTTCGCGACGAGAAGTACGTATGGGCGCTTTCGAAGACGACGTACGCCTACTTTTTGGGCAATTTAATTATCGCGACGGCGGCCGCGGCGCTGTGTTACGCCGGCGCGTTCGCGGCCGTACGGGCCCGCGAGAAGCGGCGCCGGGCGAAACGCGAGCGCGCCGCTGCGTTGCTCCCGCCGGGAAGTTAGCGCGAAATATAAGGGGATGGTAGCGTTGAGGAGAATCTATATTTTATGGGTTTGTGCGGCGTTGGCGGTCGCGACGGCCGCCGGCGCG
>DATKVX010000054.1 GCA_035529855.1 bacterium | reverse complement strand
GTTACCGGAAAAGCGCTTTGACCTTTCCCAACGACGCCGGCGCAACGGCCGTGGCGCCGCCGAGGTCGATCTGGTAGCACCACCCGTAGTCCGACGCGGTATTAATGAAACGCCAATAAGTGGTCCCGTAAGAAGCGGGGTAGCCCGGGCCGCACACCGTGTCCTTGCCCGAATGTATCGTGGAAAAAGTAGAAACGAGCGACCCCGTGCCGGCGTAGACGTAGGCGGTGGTACCGTACCTTTCGGTTATAATATATTGACCGTGGCCGCCGTTAAAATCCTCCGTAGCCGCCCCAAGGAATCCTTGGAAGGGGAACGAATTTACCACGCTCCACGCCCTCGTCATACGGTAAACGACGCTACCCAGGCCGACATAAATACTCCGCCCGCCGGGTATGAAAGCGTATTGGTCGAAGTACGGCTCACGTTGGATTGACTCTACCAAGGAGCCCGTCGACGTAGAGTACGTAAGAAGATAACCGTCATCGAACGAGAAAGATACGTATCCCGCGCCGGACACGCTGTGGTCCGCTCCGTAAGGGAGAAGGGCCGGGCCAAACGGAAGATAGCCGAGGCCGATAGTGCCGGCCTTCGTCCCGTCCGGCGTGTACCTGATCAGATAGAAGTTTTCGCCGTAATCGTACGTTACGATGTATACGTACGCCGCGTCCCGGTATACGCCTGTCGTCATTTCGGGAGGGTAATATACGTTCACTCTGAAGGAGCTTATCACCGACCCTACCTCGCCGTAAGCGACGTTGGCCGCGACGGCCAACGCGGCGCCGACGGTTATTAATTTTACGTATTCCTTCCCCATGCGCCAACCTCCTCTTTTTAAGCCTCCATTATATTTATACTACGTGAATATTTAGAAGTCAAGCATATGCTATAAAAATATTTCGGGATTATTTCCGCAACCCGTCCGCGGCACGCTATTTAAAGGAATAAAACAGGCCGCGACGTCCCTTGCGTCCGCTCTCTACCCGTTCTTTTAAATTTATACCTCCTTCGGCTCGGCGCTATATCGAGGAAGAGGAAGGAAGGCACCTTTTTCTTGACTTATTAAGTAATTATTGCCAAAATGCGGCCGAAATGGGTAAGATGCGGAGCTATAACGTGTGTAAATTGGGCTGGGCTCTTCTGTTCGCCGCCGCGGCCTGGGCGCAAACCGGCCCGCCGGACCCGAGCTGGGGCGCGGACCGTTTAGCCGCGCACCTCACCGGCGGCGACACCGCCGTCGCGGTGGAGGCGGCCAAGGCGCTGGGCAAAATTAAAGACAACGCCGTCGCCTTCAACGCGCTGGCCGGCGCGGTAGAGAATAAAAAATTGGCCTCGCCGGTACGGCTGGCCGCCATCCGCGCGCTCGAGCGTTACGGCGAACCGCGCGCCGGCGCCAGCTTCATGGCCGTCTTCGACCACGACGACGTCCGGTGGGCCGCCGCGGACGCGCTCCTCAACTTCAAATCGGCCGACGTAACGAACCGGCTGGTGCGCATCCTGTCGTCGGATAAAAAGGCCGAGCGGCGGGCGACGGCCGCGTACGCCATCGGGCGGTTCCGCGACGCCGCGGCCTTCCAACCTCTCCTCGCCGCGCTGCGCGACCTCGACGCCCGCGTACGCGCCCGGGCGTGCGCCGCTGCGGCCTCCTACGGCGACCGCGCCGCGGTGGAGCCCATCATCGCCAACCTCCAAAACGACAAGGACACGCGAAGTCGCCTCGCCGCGGCCCAGGCGTTGGGCGTCGTCCGCGACGAACGCTCCGTGCGGCCGCTGGCCGAAGCGCTGAACGACAAGAAGGCGGAGGTCCGGGCCGCCGCGGCCGCGAGCCTCGCCGCCGTCGGCGACGCCCGCGCGATGGACCCGCTCCGCACGCGCCTTAAAAAAGAAAAAGATAAGGTCGCCCGGGCCGCGATATCGCAGGCGCTCGACGACCTCAAATCCGCCATCCTCTCCGAGGTAAAACCCTAACAAATCAATTGACAATCGGCGCGCCCGAGTGTTATCATCTTGCGTAAGTAGCGGAATTCTATATAATTTAAATCATACCAAGGGAGGCCACGGTGAAGTTCACCTGTGACCGTAAAGAACTGGTGGACGCGCTCGCTATCGCGCAGAGCGCCGTCCCGCCCAAGAGCACGCTCGCCATTCTGGGGAACATCCTCTTCGTCGCCGAGGCCGACAGCCTCGAGTTGACCGGCACCAACATCGACCTCTGGGCACGGATCAAAGTCGCGGCCGACGTCGCCGACAAGGGCTCGTTGACGATTCCGGCGCGCCGCTTCGTCGAAATCGCCCGGCACCTCGACGCCGATGAAGTGGAAGTGGCGGTGGAGGGGACCCAGGCCACGGTGAAGGGCGGCCGGGCTACCTTCAAACTTATGGGCCTCGACGCCGCCGACTATCCCGTCTTCCCCGAAGTCGCGGCCGAGCATACGCTGACGCTTACCCAGGCCACGCTCAAAAACCTCATCAAGAAGACCCTCTTCGCCGCCGCGGAAGACGTGACCCGCTACGCCCTCAACGGCGTCTGCATCCAGGCGGAAGGCAACGAGGTCCGCTTCGTCGCCACCGACGGCTACCGGCTGGCGTATACCTCGCTCAAGACCGAAATCGAGATCGGCGGCATCGTGGACGTCATCCTTCCCAGCAAGGCCGCCGGCGAACTATCCAAGGTGCTGGCCGACGACGAGCCGGTGGAAATCGCCTTCGGGGAAAACCACATCTCGTTCGACTGCGGCCGGTTCCGCTTCGTAACCCGCCAAGCGGAAGGCAAGTTCCCGCCCTACCGCGAAGTAATCCCGCAATCGTTCGAGCGCGAAGTCCGCATAGGCCGGGGCCTATTCCTCGACGTGGTCGACCGGATGGCGCTGATGTGCGACGAGAACAACCGCCAGATAATCATTACCGTCCGCAAGGACCAGCTCGAGGTGGAGGCGAAAACCGCGGAGGTGGGCGAGGCGCGCGAACCGCTCCCGTGCGTATACGACGGCGAGGAGTTCAAGGTAAGCTACAACCCCGGCTTCCTCCACGAGGTCGTAGCCTCGTTGGAGGGCGACGACGTGATATACGAGCTAAACGACCCGGCGAAGCAGGGCGCGTTCCGCGGCACCGGCGACGAGAACCATTTCTGCATACTCATGCCCATCAAGATTTAGCGGCGGGCCGGTGAGCCGCTTTGTACGCGAGCCAAATCTATTTAAATAACTTTCGCAACTACCGGGAGGCGACCGTAACGGCGCCGCCCGGTTTGATTTTAGTGGTCGGCCCCAACGGCGCCGGCAAGACCAACCTGCTGGAGGCGGTCCACTTCCTGGCGTTGGGCCGCTCCTTCCGGACCAGCCGCGACCGCGACCTCGTGCGCCGCGGCGAGGACACGCTGTCGGTGCGCGCGACGGTCCACAGCGACTGCGGCGAACAGCACTTCGCGCTGGACTACGGCGCCGCCGGCAAGGTCGCCGCCGTCAACGACGAAACCATCCCCCGCCTAATCGACTACGTAGGAACCCTGGCCGTCGTCGCGTTCGGGCCCGACGACCTCGCGCTGGCCAAGGGCGAACCGGCCGTACGGCGGCGCTTCCTGGACGTCTGGCTGGGCCAGGAGAGCCGGGAATACCTCTACACCCTCCAGCGCTACTACGCCGTACTGCGCTCGCGGAACGCGCTCCTATCCCGGGCGGCGCCTCGAGCCGAGATGGAACCGTACGACCACGAACTCGTCGCCGCCGGCGCCAGGCTAACTTCAATCCGGGCCGGGGCGGCGGCGGGGTTGGCGGCCGCGGCGGCCACGGCCTACGGCGAGCTCGCGCCCGAAGACGAAGACTTCGTCGTGGATTACGACCCCGCCGTACCTTGCGACGGCGACGAAGAAGAGGTAGCGCGCGCCTTCGAGCGTAAGCTGCGGGATAACCGCGCCGACGAAGAGCGGCGGCGCCAAACGCTCGTGGGGCCCCACCGCGACGACTTGCGGCTGACGGTAACGGGCTGCGACGCCCGCCGTTTCGCGAGCGAAGGGCAGCAGCGGACCGCGGCGCTCTCCCTCCGCGTCGCCCAGTTCCGCCTGCTGAAAAAAACCCGCGGCGACGCCCCCCTCCTGCTGCTGGACGACGTCGCCTCCGAGCTCGACGCCCACCGCCAACGCCGCCTGGCCGACGTCGTGACCGGCGCGGAGCAGGTATTCTTTACCGCGACCGACCCGCCCGCCGGCATCGAGCCTGATGCCAATATACGTATAACAGAAGGCCAAATCGCGACCTCGGATTAGGCCGCGCCGAAATACGGCCTCGGCCTCGTAAATCGCCGAAAAATCTCGTCGTATTACTATAATGATTTCAATAAGTTACGATACCGCGACCCGGGCCGAATAGGCCGGGATTTCCCTTGATTTTAAGCCGTAATTATTATATAATTTTGCGATAAATAATACGCCTTTACCAATCCTTTTCAAGCGACTTCGCAGCGCCGAATCGACCTGATTTTATGCCAAAGAAAAAGGGAAAGACCGAAGACAAAAAAACGAAAAAGGCTAGCAAAAAGCGGACGGCCCCGGCCTCTACTAAGCGAAAAACCGCCGCGCCGCGCGGCAAATCCGCCCGCAAGGCCGCGGCGCCGAAGAAAGCGGCCCCACGCGCCAGGCCGAAGAAGGCTCCTCGCAAGGCGCGCCCGAGTAGAAAAGAGGCCGAGGTCCGCCAAGATAAAACGGTCGAGGTTCCGGTCGAAAACGGCGCCGCGCCGGAAGACGCGCCCGTCTACGACGCCGCGCAGATAAAAATTCTGAAGGGCCTGGAGGCGGTCCGGCGGCGGCCGGCGATGTACGTCGGCTCCACCGACCAGCGCGGCCTGCACCACCTCCTCTACGAAGTCGTCGACAACTCCATTGACGAGGCGCTCGCCGGCGAGTGCACGACCGTGGACGTCGTCCTGCACAAAGACAGCTCCATCACCGTCACGGATAACGGCCGCGGCATCCCGGTAAAGCGCCACCCGCGAGCCCGGAAATCGGCGCTTCAAATAGTAATGACGGAACTGCACGCCGGCGGCAAGTTCGACAACAAGGTCTACAAGGTAGCCGGCGGCCTCCACGGCGTCGGCGTATCGGTCGTGAACGCGCTGTCGGTATACTGCGAGGTCGAGGTGCGCCGCGACGGCGGCGTCTGGCGCCAGGAGTACGAACGCGGCAAACCTAAAGCCCCGGTTAAAAAAGTAGGACGCGCCAAGTCCACCGGCACGCAGACGACGTTCAAGCCCGACCCCCTCATCTTCGAGACCGTCGAGATGGACTACGACACCGTCGCCCATCACCTCCGCGAGCTCGCCTTCCTCAACAAGGGTTTGAAGATCAAAGTGAACGACGAGCGCGACGGCCACGAAGACGTATTTCAATATAAGGGCGGCCTAAAGGCGTTCGTGGAATATCTCAACCACGCCCGCAACCCCGTGTCGCGGCCCGTGATCGTGCTGGAGGGCGAGCGCGAAAACGTCGTCGTCGAAGCCGGAATCCAATACCACGACGGCTACAACGAATCCATACATACGTACGCCAACAACATCAACACCACCGAGGGCGGAACCCACCTCACCGGGTTCCGCGCCGCCCTCACCAACGCCATCAACGAGTGCGCCGCGAAAAATAAACTCATTAAAGACAACGGCCCCAGCATAACGGGGGAAGACGTCCGCGAAGGCCTGACGGCGGTGCTCTCCGTAAAGCTGCCCTCGCCCCAGTTCGAAGGTCAGACCAAGACCAAACTGGGCAACAGCGAAATGAAGGGCATCACGCAATCGGTTATCTACGAGGGCCTGGTGGAAACGTTCGAGCGGCGGCCGGCGATCCTGCGCGCCATCGTCAACAAGGCCGTCGTCGCGGCCCAGGCGCGGGAGGCGGCGCGTAAGGCCAAAGAGCTCACTCGCCGCAAGACGGCGCTGGAGTCCGGCAGCCTCCCCGGCAAGTTGGCCGATTGCTCGAGCCGCGACCCGAAGGAGTGCGAGCTCTTCCTGGTGGAAGGCCCCTCCGCCGGCGGCTCCGCCAAACAAGGGCGCGACCGCGCGTTCCAGGCCATTCTTCCGCTCCGCGGGAAGATCCTCAACGTCGAGAAGACGCGCATCGACAGGATGCTCCGGAACGAAGAGATATGCACCATCATCATGGCGCTGGGCACCGGCATCGGCGAGGAGGAGTTCGACCTGGACAAGTTGCGGTACAATAAGGTCATCCTGATGACGGACGCCGACGTCGACGGCGCGCACATCCGCACGCTGCTCCTCACGTTCTTCTACCGCCACTTCCCCCGGCTCATCGAAGGCCGCCACCTCTATATTGCCCAACCGCCCCTCTACGGCATCCGCGACGGCAAAGAGGAATTATACGCCTACAACGATAAAGAGCTCAAAGAAATCCTCAAGCGCTTCCCCAAGGAAAAAACGCCTCGCATCCAGCGTTACAAGGGCCTGGGCGAGATGAACCCGGAGCAACTCTGGAAGACGACCATGGACCGCGAACGCCGGACGCTCGTCGAGGTGGAGATCGCGGACGCGGCTCGAGCCGACGAGATCTTCACCACGCTGATGGGCGGCGCCGTCGAACCGCGGCGCGAGTTCATCGAGTCCCACGCCAAAGAAGTCAAGAACTTAGACATCTGAAATATCCCCGAGGAGAACGCCCGGCCCGGCCGGGCTTCTTTATATATGGCACCCACCCCCTTCGACGTTCCGCTGGCCGAGGCGACCTTCGTCGTCTTCGACCTCGAGACGACGGGCCTGGACGTAACGAAAGGCGCGCGCGTCGTCGAGGTGGGCGCGCTCAAGCTCTGCCGCGGCGACGTCGTCGACCACTTCCTGACGCTGGTGGACCCGGAGGTCCCGGTCCCGGCCGGCGCCACCGCGGTCCACGGCCTGACCGACGCCGACCTCGCCGGCCAACCCAAGCTGGCGGAGGTCTTCCCGCGCTTCGTCGCCTTCGCGGCCGACGCGGCGCTCGTGGCCCACAACCTCCCTTTCGACATGTCGTTCGTCGTCGCGGCCGCGGCGGAGCTCGGCCTACCGAAGCTACGCAACGCCTCGGTCGACCTTTTGGGCCTGGCGCGGAACTGCTACCCGGGCCTCGCCGGCTACAAACTCGAGACGCTGGCCCAAACGTTTAACGTTACCAACCCGGCGCCCCACCGGGCGCTGGGGGACGCCGCCGTCGAGAGCCAGCTCCTGCTGGCGTTTTCGGCCGCGGCTCGCGAACGCTTCGGCGCCGAAACGGTGAGCGACCTGGCGCTGGTGTCGCGGGGCATACCGACGGAAGAAGGCCTCGACGCCGGGACGGTCGTCGAGCTGGAATGGGCCGCGGCGGCCGGAGAGGCCGTGGCGATAATATACCGCGGCGGCAAGGGCGAGAGCTCGAGGTCCATAACCCCCTACGCTATTAAAACCCGCGGCGGCCGCTGCTGCGTCGCCGCCTATTGCCACGCCAGCGGGGCGAAGCGCGAATTCCGCCTCGAGCGGCTGCGCCTCGCGGCCGACGAGGACTAGCCCCTCGCCGTTACGCCTTGACCCGCCGATGACGGCGTGGTATCCTATCCCGGTCGTGAAGGACGACGATATTAAGTACTGCCTCCGCTACCTCGACGACGCCGTACTCCGCGAGAAATCCGAACGGGTCGAGTCTCTGGGGACGACCGAAGGCGAACTGATAAAGGCCATGGCGGACGTCATGGTCAAGCACCGCGGCGTGGGGCTGGCGGCGCCGCAAGTGGGGGTCCTGAAGCAGATAGTAGTCGTGCACCCCTCCCTCCTCCCCGAGGGGGCCGACACGTTGTTCATCAACCCGGAAATCGTCCGGACGTCGGACGAAGAAGAAGTCGAGGAAGAGGGTTGCCTCAGCTTGTTGTCCTTCGCGTCGCCGCTGGCGCGGCCGGCGCGCGCAGTGGTGAAATACGTCGACGCTAAAGGGCGCGAGCGGGAGCTCGAGGCGGAAGGGCTCGGCGCCCGGGTACTGGTCCACGAGGTCGACCACCTGAACGGCGTACTCTTCATCGACCACCTATCCCGCCTGAAGAGAAAACAAGTACGCGACCATTTCCGTAAGCTCTACCGCGAACTCGGCTTAGGAAACCGTTAAAACCCGGGCGGCGGCGAACGAAGGGTTAAGTATGCGTTTTAAATTCCCGAAACTCATCCCGCGCGAGGAGCGGTTCTTCGACATGTTCACCGAGCTAGCCAGCCTGGCGGTCGAGGCCGCGACCGAGTTGACGAAGCTCGTCAACGACATCGAAAACGCGCCCCGCTCCGCGCGCAGATTAAAAGACATCGAGCACCGCGCCGACGACATCACCCACGGGATAATCGACAACCTAAACCGCTCGTTCGTAACGCCCATCGAGAGGGGCGACATCCACGCGCTGGCGTGCGCCCTCGACGAAGTAATCGACTACATCGAAGTCGCGGGCCACAAGATGAGCCTTTACGAGCTGGACGGCGTGCGACACGAAGTCGTCGTGATCGCCGAGCTCATCCTGGCCGGCGCCAAGAACGTAGAGAAGGCCGTGCGCAGCCTTCGGCATTTCCCGGACGTGAAACCCCACCTGCTGGAGATAAACCGCCTGGAGGAGGAGGCGGACCACATCTGCCGTAATGCCCTCGCCAACCTCCTGAACGGCGAAAAGGACCCCATCACCATAATCAAGTGGAAAGAGATAATAGAGGTCCTCGAGGGCACCACCGACCGCTGCGAAGACGTCGCCAACATCGTCGACGGCGTAATAGTAAAGAACGCCTAAACCCCGATTAACGCGTAAGGCCGGCTGAGGTCGATGCTCGAAACGTTCCTGCTTCTCGGTGTCGTAATAGCCCTAGCCTCGGTTTATAACTTCATCAACGGCGTCAACGACTGCGCCAACGCCATCGCTACCACCGTCTCGACGCGCGCGCTCAAGCCCTATCAGGCGGTCTTGATGGCCGCCGTTTTCAACACCCTGGGCGCGTTCCTCACCACCGCCGTCGCCAGGACCATCGGCAAGGGCATCGTCGACCCGGCCGACATAAATTTATGGATCCTCATCTTCGCTCTCGTCGGCGCCATCGTGTGGTCCGGCGCCTGCTCGTACCTCGGCATCCCCATAAGCGTAACGCACGCTATGGTCGGCGGCCTGATGGGCGCCGCCGCGGCGGCCTTCGGCGTCGGTACCTGGCAATGGGCCGGCATCCAAAAAATCGTCATCGCGATGGTGCTCTCGCCCATCGCCGGCTTCGCCATCGGATACATCTTTATGGTGGCGGTGCTGTGGTTGTCGCGGCGGGCGGTGCCCGGCAAGGCCCATAAGTTTTTCCGCGTCTCGCAGATATTCTCCGCCGCGGCCATGGCGTTCAGCCACGGCGCCAACGACACCCAGAACGCCATGGGCGTGATTACCGCCGGCCTGGTCATCGCGGGCCTCCAGACCGACTTCCACGTACCGGTTTGGGTTATACTCAGCTCCGCCCTCTTCATGGGGCTCGGCACCCAGATAGGGGGGTGGCGCATAATACGTACTATGGGCTCGCGCATGGTCCGCCTCCAGCCTTCGCACGGCTTCAGCGCCGAGACCTCCTCGGCCCTGGTAATCTTCGTCAACTCCTGGCTGGGGGCGCCCATCAGCACGACGCAGGTCATCGCCACCGCCATTATGGGCGTGGGCGCCACCGAAAACATCAACGCCGTCCGCTGGGCGTTGGCGCGGCGCATCGTTATCACCTGGTTCCTGACCCTCCCCGGTGCCGCCGCCATCAGCGCCGTTTGTTACTACATCATACATTACGCGTTCGGCATAGCGTAACTCTCCAGGAGGAGAATATGGCAACTCGCGCACTCGTTATCTCCCTCGCAGCCTGCGTGGCCTTCTTCGCCGGCTGCGGCCCCTGCGGAAAAAAAGAAACGCCCCCGCCGCCCACCGCCATCGAGGAGGTGCTGACCGAGGCCGTCAGCCAATGGGAAGTGGGCCGCTGGTGCGAGTACCGTCTTACGAGCGGTAGCGGTAAGGAGTCGGAGGTCCTCGTCGCGCTCACCGGCAAGGAAGGCCGCGGCGGCCGGGATTACTTCTGGCTGGAGGTCGTCGTCGAGCGCGAAGGCCGCAAGGCCGTATCCAAAGCCCTCGTGCCCCAGCTCGAGAGCATATCCTTCCTCAAAAGCGGCAAGGACCTGGCGGAGGAATCCGAACGCCTTATCGTCAAGGTGGGCGACGCGCCGGCGGTAGAGCTGCCGCTCAAGGAGCTCCAGCTGCTGCAGAAGGCGATGGAAACCGTAGGCCAAGGGCCCGACTTGAACGAGGTCTTCGGCGGCGGCGCGGGCGTCGACGCCGAGGAGGCCGGGGCCGCTCCCTACGAGACCCTCGCCGGTAAGAAGCTTAGCTGCGAAAAGCTCGTCCTCACGAAGGCGGGACGGGAGGCCGGCTACGTCTACGTCGCCGAGGAGATACCGATCTTCGGTATCGCCTTCTCCGAACACGAGAAGGGCACGCTGGCGCTGGTCGACTTCGGCGACTCCGGCGCCACCACCGCCATCACGGAAGAGCCCCGGAAGCTCGACCTTATCGGCATCGCCGAGGGTTTGAAAGACATTAAAATAAAATAATCACACTATGGCGAAACCGAAACCCAACCCGGGCCCCGAGGCCGAAGCTCCCTTCGGCGAGGGCAAACCGGTCTTCGTCGTCGGCGAGGCCGGGTCCAACTGGCGGGCGGGCGTGCTGGGCGGCGACGAGGAGCGGGCCCACGAGCTCATAGACGCCGCGGCCGACGCCGGCTGCGACGCCGTCAAGTTCCAGGTCTTTCGGGCGGAGACGATATACGCCCCCGGCGCGGGCCAAAGCGACTACCTGGCCGAGGCCGGCATCCGGGAGGACGCGCTCGAGCTCCTACGCAGCCTCGAGATGCCGTACGAGATGCTGGCCGAGCTGGCCGCTCACGCCCGCGAACGCGGCCTGGAGTTCATGGCCTCCGCCTTCTCCGTAACCGACGCCCGGGCGGTGGACCCGCACGTCACGGTCCACAAGGTGGCCTCCTCCGAGCTCAATCACCTCCGCCTGCTGGAATTCTTGACGGCTACCGGCAAACCCCTCCTGATGTCGACCGGCGCCGGCACGTACGCCGACATCCAACGCGCGCTCGACTTCGTACGCGCCGCGGCCGACGTCCCGGTGGCGCTCCTGCAGTGCACCGCGGCCTACCCCACGCCTCCCGAGGCCGTGAACCTTCTCGCCATCCCGACGCTGGCCGAGACGTTCGGCGCCGTCGTCGGCCTGTCGGACCACTCCGCCGACCCGGTGGCCGCGCCCGCCGCGGCCGTCGCGCTGGGCGCCAAGGTGATAGAAAAACATTTCACCCTCGACCACGGCCTTCCCGGACCCGACCACTCCTTCGCCGTCGAACCCCACGAGCTCACCGCCATGGTCCGGGCGATACGGCTGGTGGAGAAAATGCGGGGCACCGGCGAAAAGGAAGTCCAACCCGCCGAAGAGGAGCTATTCCATTACTCGCAGCGCGGCATCCAGGCCACCTGCGACGTCGCCGCCGGCGACGTACTGCGCGAGGGCGAAAATATAGACATCCTGCGCCCCGGCAAGAACCGCAAAGGTTTGAACCCGTTTCGCATAGACGACGTGAACGGCCGCCGCGCCACCCGCGACATTCCCGCCGGCGACGGCATCGGGGAGGGCGACTTCGCTTGACGGCCTCCCGCGGCCGCCACCGCCGAAGAGGGTTATGGTAGAGAGAGCGTTCTGGGAAAACCACCACGCGCGCCGGCGCATGGTCTACCCCGCCGAAGAGGTCGTGCGGTTCGTGGCCTACGCCTTCCCCCGCGAGGAGGACCGCCGCAACCTTCGCGCCCTCGACCTGGGCTCCGGCTCCGGGCGCCACACCGTCCTCCTGAGCCGCTGCGGCTTCCGGACGTTCGCGCTCGACTACTCCTTACAGGCCGCGCGCAACGTGCGGGCCTTCCTGGCCGAAGAGGACCTCGCCGGAAGCGCCGCTTGCGGCGCGTTGGACCGTCTTCCCTTCCGTGATAATTCTTTAGACGTCGTCCTGCCGTGGGAGTGCATATTCTACGGCGACGAGGCCGCGGTCGCCGGGGCGGTGGCCGAAGTCCGGCGCGTCCTCGCGCCCGGGGGATGGTGCTTCACCAACCTCCGCTCGCCGGAGGATTCGCACGTTACCGAGTCCGAAAGCGCCGGCGGCCGGACGCTCCTCAATCGCGGCGAGTGGGACGGCCTCCGCTTCACCGTGTACGACGAGGAGGGCGCGCGCGCTCTCTTCGCCGACGGCTTCGACGTGGTGTGGTTCGACCGCTACGCGATCACCCGCCGCAACGAGACGTCTCGGGATGCAGGATGGATGCTGCTCGTCCGCAAAAAGTAATCGCCCTCCACCAACCGGTATACCTTCCCTTCGCGGGCTTCTTCCGGAAGATGGCTCGAGCCGACGCCTTCGCCTTCTTGGACTTCGTCCAACTCAGCAAACAGAGTTGGCAAGTCCGCAACCGCATCAAAACGCGCGAGGGGCCCCTCTGGCTCACGGTGCCGGTTTACGTCAAGGGGAAGCACGACCAGCTCATCCGCGACGTCCGCGTCGCGGAAGGGCCCTGGCGCCGCAAACACCGCGACGCCATCCGCCAGAGCTACGCCACAGCGCCGCACTTCGCCGACTACGCCGGCTTCTTCGACGACGTTTACGGCCGCGAGTGGAAGTGGCTCGTCGAGCTCAACCTCCATATAATCGACGGCCTGCGCCGCTTCCTGGGCGTCGAGACGCCCGCGGTAGACGTAAAGGGGATGACCTTCGCGGGGACGAAGACGGACCTCGTCGTCGACATCTGCAAGAGGCTGGGAGGCACGGCGTACCTCTCCTCCGACGGCGAGGCGGCCTATATTGAAAAGGAGAAATTCGAGGCCGCGGGCCTGCGCCAAAGCTACCTCGGCTGGGAGCCGACGCCGTACCCCCAGCTCTTCGGCGACTTCGTGCCCAACCTCTCGGCGATAGACGTACTCTTCAACTGCGGCCCGGCGAGCCTGGACGTGATTATGGGGGAACCTCCCGGCAAACCGTGACGGCCGCCGCCCAAACGCGGCCGCACCTGCAGGTGCGGCCCTACGTATTACTTCTTCGCCGCGGGCGCGACTTCTGGTCGTTGGCGCACCTGGTCTTCGTAGGGGACGACCTTCAGGTCGGCCCACCGCAGTCTTTAACAATGTGAAGAAAGGCCGGCTGGCGCCGTACGTAGGAGGCCCCGAGGATTAATAAACGTTCGTAGGGGCGACTGGTCAGTCGCCCCTACCTCCCCGACGCCAAAAAGCAGGCCACGAAAAAACCGCCCCGGGGGGCGGTTTTAATATTTCCGGAAAAGTAGCGAAGCTCACATATCCAAACGTGCGATTACCCTCGCCGCTTCCTCGCGGTCCTTCTCGAAGACCATTATTTCGCCCCAATACCCCTGGCCCACGACCAGCACGCCGTTATACCAGGGGACCTGCTGCGAGACTACCTGCGCGTCGACGCCGGCCTCCCGGAGGGCGTCCGCTACGCGAATCGCCTCCGGCTCCGAACCCGCGCGAAAGACGACCGCCGTGTCCTCGTGCGAGAGCAGTATCTGCCTAACCTTCCCTATACTATCCACGACGTCGACGCCCTTCCACTCCGCCATCTCCGCCAGGCTCTCGTCGGCGGTGAGGTATATCGCCGGGTCGGCCGCGGCGACGGCGAGCCGCAAGCCCTCGTCCCGCGCCTCGTCCTCGTACGCCTGCACCTCGTCGGCCGGCGTAAGCTCCACGCCCTCGCGCCACAGCTCATCCATCAGGGCGACGACGCGGTCGTCCGGCAGGTCCTTCTCCTTCAACAACCTTTTTACTTCGTCGCGTATACGGCGACTGTACCCTATCTTCGCCCGGCCGTACGACAGCGCCGGCAGTATGGGCCGGGGGCTGCACTCGAGCAGCAGCTCCGCCAGCGGCGCCGCGTCGATGACAACGACCACCTGCTGCTCCCGGTAACCGGCTTTGGCCGTCATTCGCTCTCCTCTTTTAAATAGTCGAAGTACTTGAGCCCTTCGTCGCCGGGGAAGCGCTCCGCGAACGCGTCGCGTACTTTACGCGCGTCGTCCCGCCGTTCCTCTTTGTAATACGCCTCCGCCAGGGCGACGCCGAGCAGGCGCCCGGTATCGTCGTCGCAGTCGCGCCACGCGCGCTCGAGCAGCTCCACGCGGTCGCCGGCGGCGTTGATGTCCGCCGCCAGCAGGACCGCCCGGCCCCGCAGCGGCCAGGGAAGCTCGCCGTCGGCCGCCATCTCGCGGAAGACGATGTCCGCCGTCGCGGCGTAGCCGTCGGCCACCAGCGCGAGCGCGTCCACGTACGTCGCGAGCATCTCCGCTCCCACGTTTTTCTTATATAATAACAAGACGCAGTCCAGCGCCTGGTTGGCCAGCGGCGCCGCGGGGTCGCCCCGGCCGTAGGCTATAAGCTCGGCCGCGGCCTTTTCCTTCTCCCCTTCCCCGAGATAGGCCGCGGCGTCGTGGAGGGAACCGGCCGCCCAGGCCATCGCCGCCAACGCCAACGCCGATATCGATAATATTACTGCTCGCCGCATATATGAACCCTTATTCGCCTCCCGCCAGGCGGCGGTAGTATTCGGCCAGCGACGCGCGCAGGTCCGCCGGGACGTACCCCGCCGCGGGCGGCCCGCTAGCCGGCCCGGCCTCGAGCCGGGGCGCGGTGAGGGTACCGGGCAGCGGCGCCACCGTCGGCGTCGCGTACTCCCGGGCCGGCTCGGCGCGGCGCCGGCTCGAGCGCCCCTGGACCCGCAGCGCCCGCGTCGACGAGAGCATCCGCTCCAGCAGCTTCTCCTGCTTCTCGATGACGCGCTCGTCGAGGCGCCCGGCTTCGAGCTCCCGCTCGAGCTCCGCCATCTCTTCGGCCAGGCCGCCGAGTTCGCCCGCCTTCTCGGCGCCGCGGCCGCGCCCCTCCCCCGCCAACTTCTCCAACCCCTCCCGTATCATCGCCTGCTCCGCGGCCATCCGCTCGAGCGCGAGCCGGAGTTCCGACGGCGACATCCCGGGCATCATCGAAAATACCGATTTGCCCTGGCGGTTGACCTGGCGCTGGCCCTCGGCGAGCTTCTTCATCCGCTCGATCATCTCGGCCAGGCCCACCGACGAGCCGGCGGCGGCGACGTTGCTCCGCACCTCCAACAACGCCGCGGCCACGACGTTAAGGCCCGCCAACGCCCGCACGTTCGCCTCGGCCGCGGCACCGCGGTTGCCGAGCTCGACGTTACGCGCGCCGGCCTCTAACTCCGCGCCGATTTCCGCCAGCGCCTCGCCGACGGCCAGCGGCACCAGGAGCGACTTCTCCGCGGCCGCCCGGGCGTCGTCGCCTATGTCGCCGACCTCCGCCGCCAGGCCTTCCTGGCGCTCCGCGAAGGCCGGCCCGGCGCCGCCCGCCAGCTCCGCGGCCATCGCCTCCGCGCGGTGGGACGCGCCCAGTACGCGCTCAATGGCCCGGTCCAAATCGGCCAACAGCGCGCGCCGCTTCCCCTCGCGGTAGCGCGTCGACAGCTCCCGCAGCGCCGCGGCCAGTTCTTCCAACTCCTTTTCCGCCGCGGCGCCGCCGGCCGCGGCCTCCTCCATTTCGCCCGCGGCGAGGTATTGCGCCGCGCGTTCGGCGGCCCGTTTCGCTTGCCCTTCCGCGTACTCCTCGGCGATTTTGCGGAGCTCGGCCGCGAGCTCGGCGTCTACCTCGTCGAACGCCTCGGCCGACTCGCGTACGTCGGCGCCGAAGGCTTCAACGTCGCGCGCCAGCTCGCGTTGGTCGCGAGGGGAGTCCGCGGCCTCGAGCCGCTCCAGGACGTCGCGCTGCCGCTCGGCCAACTCCTCGGCGCAGGCGGCGAGGTTGCGCAGCAGCTCCTCGCGCTGCGCGTCCTTTAAGATATTTATGACGCGCTCGAGGTTGCGTTCCAGCTCGGCCTGGTCCAGCTTGACCTGCTCCATAAGCTCGCGGACACGCTCCGGGTCCACCTCGCGGAGCGCCTCCGACAGTTTGCGCAGCGCCTCCTTCGACTGCTCATCGAGGGCCTCGTTCAACAGCCGGTTCGCCTCGACGATCTTGGCCGCTAGCTCCGGGCTGATAACGTTCTCGTCGGCGCGCTCCAGCAGGGCGTCGAGCTTCTCGGCCGCTTCGCCCAGCTCGCGCCGGAGCCGCTCCTGTTCCGCGACCAGCTCGCGCAGCTCGGGCCGAGAGAACGCCTCCTCCCGCCCCCGCGCGCCCGCCTCTTCCAACTGCTCGCGCAGGCGCCGGGTTTGCTCCCGCAAGCCCGCCAGGTCCGAAACGCCCTCCGTCATCTCCTCGCTCACCTGCTCGAACATCTCCGCCGCGGTGGGGAAGCGGAAGCGGTACGTCGCCGACCGGCCGGCCTTGGGGCCGCGTACGTCGTCGTTGTCGAACGCCTCGACGTAGTACGAGACGACGTCGCCGGGGAAAAGGTCCATACCGGGCGGGATGAGGTCGACGTCGCCCTCCAGCTCGCGCCGGCCGGCGCCGGAGCCGACCTCGCCCGTCAGGCGTCGGCCGGTCGCCTCGTTGTAATAGACGACGCGCACGTCGCCCAGGCCGAAGTCGTCGGCGCAGGTGAATCGCAGCCGCGGCGAGCGCGACGTATCGGCGATAACCAGGTCCCGGGCCGGCTCGACGACCGCGACCTCCGGCGGCCCGTCCGGCTCGAGCGCGACGGCGAAGCGGGGCGTAAAGGTCTCGCCCCACTGCGACGCGGCCTTGACGCGATAGGTACCCCCCTCGGCCACGACGAACTCGCCGGCGAAGACGTCGCCCTCGGGTTCGCACGTCGCGCGGAGGCCGCCGGGCGCCTCGAGCTCGACCGCTTCCGCGCCCTCGACGCCGACCTCGACGCGGACCGTGGAACCCGCCAGCGCGCGCACGTCGCCCTCTCCCGGCGGCAGCGCCCGGGCCGGCAAGCCGGCGTACGCCGGCGGCGTCACCGCGACGCGCAGGCCGCCGAAGGACGGCGGCGGTACGACCTCGACCTTGTAGCGCCGGCTCTTCTCGCCGCCGGCGACGACGTAGTACCGGAAATCCTCGGCGCCGGCCGCCACCGAGGCGGCGAGCTCCCGCGGCCCCCGGAGCTCCATCGGGACCTCGCTTGCGGCGCCGCCCCGCTCGACGACGACGGCCGCCTCGCCTGCAAAGTCGCGCCGCAGCGTCGCCTCCACCGCCAGCGTCGCGCCCACCCCCACGCGGGCGTCGCCGGGCGACACAGCCGCGATAAGGCCGCCCGCCGGCGCGGCTTCCGCCAGGGCCGCCAGGCGGTCGCCGAGGAACCCGGGCGCCGCGAACGCGACGACCAACCACGCCGCCGCCGCGCCGGAGAGCAAGCCGAGCGGCACGAACCGATACCTCCCGGGCAACGGCGCCTTCATACTCGCCGGGAGACGCCGCTCGACGTCGCCGACGAACGCCTCGGCCAACTCGGGCGAGGTCCCGCGGTCGCCCTCGGCCGCGGCGACGTAGTACGCCGACGCCAGCCGATGCCTGAGCGACGGGACCCGCGACTCGGCGGTAACCAAGGCGTCGGCCAGGCGCGCCCGCGCCGCCAGCCCCCGGCCCAGAAGCCGCCAGAACCCGTACAGCGCGCCCGCGGCGGCGACCGCCGCCAACGCCGCGGCCGGCCACCACCCCCAAAGCGCCGAAGCACCCAAGGCGAACAACGTCGCGGCCGCGACGACGGCTATAACGCCGGCGGCACCCGCCAGCGCCGCCGCGGCGAGGCGGCCTCGCCCGAGCCGGATAACGGCCCTGATAATCTCGCGCGGCTTATCCATAGCGTCGTGACCGGTATAATTTTAACCCATTATTCGCCCCGTGCCAACATTATTAGGAAAGGACCGCCGCGGCGGACGCAACTAGTTACGCTTTACTATACGTGAAAGCTTTGCTAAAATACGCCATTATGATGACCAACACAAATCTATCGCGGCGGGCCGAGGTGACGGTTTTAATTTTAATATTCGTCCTCGCCTTGGCCCCACGGCTCTGGTGTTTCTTCCATAATTTCTTGCCCGAGGCCGACGCCGGAAACATCCTGGAGGTCGGCCGCAACCTGGCCCAAGGGCGCGGGTACGTAACGTACGCCAAATGGGACTTCTTCGGCGAGCCCGGCGCCGTCGTCCACCCGGAGGGCAACCGCCAACCGCTGGTACCGCTGGTGGCCGCGGCGACGTTCGCGCTGGGGGCGAACACCGCCGCCGCGGCGCGGATACTCACGCTCATAGCGTCGCTCGGCGCGCTGGCGTTGTTATACCTGCTCATCCGGCGGTGGCTCGGGCCGGGGCTCGCGCTGGCCGGCGTCGCTGTCGCGGCCGTCGAGCCGGCGTTCCTGTGGTTCTCGAGCCGGGTCCAACCGGAAGCGTACTTCGCCCTGCTCTTCTTCGCCGCTATCGCCGTCGCGGGCGACTTCGAGTCCGAGCGGCCCTCTCTGGTTAGACCCATTATCGTGGGCATACTTTTAAGCCTCTCGTACCTGTGCCGGTTGAACGGCGCGCTGCTGCTCGTCGCGTACGTCGCGGCGCTGTTCGTGGCGTACCGGCGGAAGGCGTTCGCGCCGGCCGGGCTGGCGCTGCTGGCCTTCGCCGCCGCGGCGATGCCGTGGTGGATACGAAACGCCCGCACCTTCGGCGACCCGCTCTACTCCCAGGCCAAGTACTTTATAATCGCGCCCAACCAGGAACAAGTGTGGGCCATCAAAAGGTACGTACCGACGTGGGCCGGGTTCTTCGCCTCGTACGACTTCTTCGGCCTGTTAGGCCGGTACGTCCGGGGCATATGGCGGGCGCTCGAGCCTTTCCTGCTCGGCAATCTCGGCACCGGCGAGCCGTTCAAAGGCGCACCGTTCGCCGCGTTCGTCTTGCTGGCGGCCGTGGCCGTCCCGGTGCTCAGGCGCCGGCGCGCGCTTCTCTTCCCGGCGCTCGCTCTGCTGGCCTCCATCGTGGGCCTCGCCGTTTGCGGCTGGGGGCTTTTCCGCTACTTCACGCCGTTCTACTTGCTGGCCATACCCCTCGGCTTTGCGGGCGTAATGCGGGCGGCGGGTTTATTCGAACGGCGGCGGCGTTGGGTCACGGCCGCGCTGGTCGTAATATTGCTACTGCCACTCGTCAAACCACTCGCTAAAACGCTCCGGTACGACGACCGGGTCGAATACCAACGCCTCGCCGACGTCGCGACGTGGCTCAACGAACACACCGGACCCGACGAGGTCGTCGTCACCTGGCCGCGCGTCGTCCAACTGCTTTACCAATACGACCGGCCCACGCTCTACTGGCCTGCCGGCGGCATTCGCGAGATCCTAGCCATCCTGACGAACTATAACGCCCGGTACGTCGTCTTGGAACCGCCCGCGCTCTCGCTCCGCCCCGGCCTTACGGCGATATGGTATAAGGGCTATACCGGCCTGAAAAAAGTGCCGACGGACATCGCGGGAAGCGAGCTGACGATCATCCGCGTCGACTACGGCGGCGACGCTTTTAAACAAGTTTATCGCCCGGAAAACGCCGACTTCATAGTGGTCTACGAAGTCGACCAGGCCAAGCTGCGTTCCACCGTATACGGCGCGTACTTGACCGGCATACAGTAACCGGCACCGGCCTTAAGCCCGGGCGGGCCCGAACGGCGTTTCTCGAGAAGGGAATAAAAAGGAACGACTCCGAAAACTGGACCGCCGCGATACGTTCATATGCGAAGCCGGCCGCCTACGGGCGGCCGGCTTTACGGTAGGCGGCCTTTATTCGAAAAATTTTGAGCTGCGGGCCGTTGACGACGAGGTCGTAACAACGTTCGGCGGCGAGCCGGCGGCGGTGGTATTCTTCCATATCCCACGTGATGACGTAATCCACCAGCGACGCCCATTTCTCCGCGTCGTACCGGCCGCCCCCTATTATCTCGACCGCGGCCGGCCGCGGCGCGCCGGGGCGGAACCGCACCGGGAAATACGGAAGCTCGGCTTCGTAATTGGAGAAATTCAGCAGGCGCGAACGCAGCGCGTAGTAGGCGCCGGCGTGCAACGTTACGCGCACCAGCCCGGGCCGGCCCTCGGCGTAATCCAGGTAAACCATCCCGGCGCCGGGCCGGAACCCGCAATCGGCGGCGGTAAGCTCGCGCAGGACGCGGTCATATTTGCGATAGTAATATAAATCGCCTACCCAGGCCGCGGCCGCCAACGTAACCGCCACGACCAGCGCCGCCGCGTCGCCCCGCCTACCGAGGCCGTCGCCGGCCCAAATAAATACGAACAGGAATACGAACGCCGCGAGGCGGGCCGAGACCAGCGAACCGCCCGCGGCGGCGTCCGGCGCTACGAAGCATAAAATTAGGAACGCCGCGGCCAATAAACCGAAGGCGTCGCGAGGTTGCCGTAGGGGCCGGCGGCCCGACCTCTTGGCCCAAAACACCGCCGCCACGCCGGCGAGCGCGGCCGCCGCGGCCAAAAAACCCACCGGCCGCTGCGCCGGGCCGAAAGACACCAACGGCCACCCACTCACCAGCAACCGCAAAAGCTCGCCGGCCGGAAACCACGTCGTATCGCCGCCGCTCGGCTGGAAAAGGTAATACAGCGGCAGGACCCACGCCGGCAGCAGGCCGGCCAGGAAACGGGCGCGCCGCGCTATAGAACGCTCTCCCGGGACGATACCCGCCGCCAAAACGACGTTCAAAAAATAAACGGCGCCGAGCAAGAGCACCGCCGGCAGCAGGTGGCAAAAATATGCCGCGACCGCTGATACGTTTAGTACGACCGCTTCCCTAACGCCCGGACGGTCCCGCCGCGGCCAAAAGTACGCCAACGCCGCCAGCATAACGACGACGCCGGCGCAATAATTGTAAAAACCTATCTGGAAGGGAAGCGCTACCGAAAGCGGCAGCGCCGCTACCGCCGCGGCCCACGTCCGGACGCCGGCGGCGCGGGCGAGTTTATAAAACGCGAAAGCGAAGGCAAGTACGTACGCCGAGAGGAACAGCTTCTCGGCGACGAGCGGCGGTACGACGACGGCCAGCGGCGCCACGACGGCGTAGTAGGCCCAATTCGGCACGGGCCGCCGTTGGACATAGTAGTCGGCCTCGAGGCCCTGGTCGCCCGGGAGGAGGATGTCCCTCAGCGCCGCGGCGTTGGCGAGGTGGCTGGGGCCGTCCTGCGTCGGGACGTAACGGACCGCCCACACCAACGCGACGTACAAGGCCGCGAAAACGATTAATACTATCCGCGACGACGACATTTCAATCTGCCGGCCTCAACGCCGCCGAGGCGACGCAGGTCGGGGCCGCGCAACGTACGTAAATAATGAGGTTCTTCGGCGACGGCACTACGGGCATTTCGGCCCTCGCCGCCGGCGGGGCCCGTCATTCCCCCCGTTCGTTCTCCCACCCGGGCGGCTTCCACCCCGGCGGTTCCTCGGCCAACCGGTAGATGTAAACGTATTCCCCGGGAGCTTCGGTTTGGCCTATAAAGCGGTAAGGCCCGACGTCGCGGCCGGCGCTTAGCGGCTGAAGGAGTTGGGCGCCGGTGCCCTCGACGAAATATCCGCCCAGGTCGCGGGCCGAGATGCTATCGTAGCAAACGTAGGTCGCGCCGGCGCGCCGGGCTCGCGCCGTAAACAGAGCGAAGTCGGCGGTGCGGAAAGAGGCCGGCAACCGCGCCGCGGGCCCCGCCGCGCCGAAGTAGTAGCCGAAAAGGTACGGGTAGGCCGTGATTACGACCTCGTCGCGCCCCGCCGCGCGCGCAAGCCACGACGCCGCCTTCTTGAGCGACGCTCGGTCGTGCTTTATGGCTTCGCGCTCGGGGAGGTACGCGCGGAAGTTGCCGTCGGCGAACAACGCGACGGCGACCAGCGCCACGGCCCCCAAAGCCCATCGCCGAGGTTCGAGCCGCGCGCCCGCGATTCCCCACACGACGCAGGCTGCCAGGGCCGCCAGCGGGACCAACCCCGCGAAAAGCAACGTCTCCGTAGAGCCGCCGCGCCAGGTTCCCGCGCGCCACGCGAGCCCCACGGCGAAAACGCCGCATAAAACCGCGGCCGTCGCGTACCACCACCTGCCCGAACGCAACTTCCCGCCCCAGGAATATAAAACCTTGCCCCCCTCCAACAACGCCAAAACCATTAACGGCCACACCGGGAATACGAAGCGGCGGAAGCTAAACGGAAAGACGACGTGTACCGTCGTATAAATAACGGCGAAACCGATATAGGCGCGTTCGCCCGCGCCGCCCCGGACGGCGAGTTTCACGCATCCGATCGCGGCCACGGCGGCGAAGACGGCCGTAATCGCCCACGACGCGGGCCGAGCCGGGTCGTAGAAAGACGCCGCGAGCACGCGCGGAAACGCCCACCCGCTCGCGCCCAGCGCCCGAATCTCTTCCACGTACGGATTGAGGGACCCGGTGAGCAAGTACCCGGCCAACACCCAACCGGCCGCGGGTACGACGGCGAGCAAGGCGTAAATTATCAGCCGCGGCCGGCGGCGCCAATTAGCCGCGTCGCACAGGGCCACCAGCGGTATTATCGCCAGCGCCTCGTACCGCGTCGCGGCCGCGGCGCCGGCCCACAAGTACGTCCATCCGTTCGCGCGCCCCGCCGTAACCACCGCCGCCAATATCAAGAGGAGGTACAACATCTCACATAAGGGCATAGCGGCCAACAACGCGAACTGGGACGACGTCGCGACCAACGCCACGGCCAACGGCGCCCACCGCCCGAGCATCGGCCTGGTCCAATAATAGGTCAACGCCAAGACCCCCAGGGCGGCGAAGATATTTATAACACTCGCCGCGGTAAGGAAGGGGTCCGGCCCGGGCGCTACCAGCCGGCCGAGGGCTATAGCCGCGGGGTACGCCGGAGCCCGCTTAAACGACCCCGGCAATTCCAATCGGCCTAAGCTGGCCGCGACGGCGTGAAACGAGAAAAAATCCGGCGGCGGTACGGCGAAAAAATCATAAGTGGTCAATAAGAGGGCAAAAGCCAAAACCAGGATCGCGGCTACGAGCACCCGCTCGGTTGTCGGTATCGCGGCGACGAACGCCGCCGCAGCCGTCGTGAGCCGACGGCGGGGCTCGAACTTCTCGTTGCGACGTCCCATATCTAAGTTGACCCTATCGCGCACGGCCCTTTTCAGCGTTCATTTTTTAAGCGGTAGACGTGGACGTATTCCCCGGGCGTCACGACGGTACTACGGCGTTCGTAGGGCGGCACGTCCTCCCCCGCGGCAAACGGCGTCAGCAGGGGAACCCCCGTATTCAGGGCGAAATAACCGAACGGGTCGTTGCCCGAAATGCTGTCGTAACAGACGTACGTTACGCCTTTCCGGGCGGCCACAGCCGCGAACTTCCGTTCGTCGGGGGCCTTAAGTCGCGCCGGCTTGATAACCTTAAACGACGCGGGATAGGCGTAGAACTTTATAATATCGGGCCAAACCGTGCACACCTTTTTATGCGGGGCCACGAATTCGGACAATGCCTCACCCGCCGCCCGCAGCGAAGCCCCCCGCCACCGGAAGTTGTACCAGTTCGCTCCCCATAACTTCACTTGCGCGTTTACAAATAGGGATAAGAAAATTAACGGGAAAACGAATCCTGCGAACCGACGTCGTTTTTCAGCCCCCGAAACGGGAGCGGGAAAAAACGCGGCCCATATCGCGGCCGTCATTAACGCCGCGAGCGGTAGGCCCGCTCCCCATACGAATAACGCCGGCTCCTTGCGCCGGGTTACAAACGAGGCCGAAACCCCCACCAACCACAAAACGGCGGCCGCCGCCCCCACGACACCCGGCCAAGACACCCGCTTAAGCCCCCTTCCGCCAAACGCCAGTATTTGCTTCCCGCCCGCGACCAACGCCACGGAGATGAGCGGTATGAGGGGTAGGACGAACCTTCCAAAACTAAACGGGAATAACATGTGGACGGCGATATAGAATACCGCGAACGCCACGTACACGCGGGCCCCTACGCCGCCGCGCCAGGCGAGGAGTACGGCCCCCCATAACGCGACCGCGGCAAAAAAAACTGCCACGAAACCCAAATGGGGCGCCCACGCGGGAAATATTACGTACGCCACCGTCCCCAAAAAACCGACGCCGACAGTTTTTAACGCCAGCATTTGTTCGACGTAAGGGTTTACGACTTGCGAATTAAGAACGCTCAACACTAACCACGCGGTTATCGGCAACGCCGCTACAACCGCGTACCATAAGACCGCGGGGCGCGACCGCCAGCGGGGTGCGTCGGCCAGGAGAACTAAAACCAACAAGGCGATACCTTCGTACCTGGTAAGGGCCGCCGCTCCCGCCGCCGCATACGGCCAAAATCTCCCCGTCCCGGCGCCGGATACGGCGGCGACGACGAAAAAAACAAGTACCATATCACACAACGGTTGCGCCGAATGTTCGACGAAGATTTTAAAACTGCCCATTATTACGACGGCGAGGACCGCCGCCGGCCCCACGATACCCCTGGCCCAACGGTATAACAATAAAAGCACTCCCACGGACGCTACGAGATTAACTACCTCTCCGCCTTGAAGCAATCGGTCAACCCCGCCAAAGTGAAAAGGCCACAAAGCCATTAAGAGAGGGTAACCGGGGGCCCATTTGTAAAAAGAGGGAAGTCCGAAATGCGCGAAACTATGGGCGACGTTCCGGAAACAAAAAAAATCGAATTCGGGGACGGCCATGGCGTCGAAGATAACGAAGCCGTATATTAGCCGGTAAAGCGCGAACGCCGCCAAAACGATAAGCGGGAACTTCCCGCCGCCGCCCTCGCTCGACCATCCGTGTACTAGCTTTTTAAAAAAGGGGGTTACCGCTTCCGTATCCTCCCGCAGCTTATACGCCTCCGGAAGAGCGCCTCGCGTCTTTCGTCCCGCTTTGCCTATTCGGCGTACTTGACTTCCACCTCGTATATCGACCACCAATAAGGCGCGGCCTTGTTTACGGTTACCAGCACGTTGCGCACTTCGCGCGGCCGGTCGAAGTTTATGGTCGTGACGCCGCCCTTCGTCGCTTTGGGGCCGCCCGCGGCGGCCTCCTCCCAATTCTCCCCGTCGCGCGATACCTCGACGACGAAGCCGCGCGGGAAGTCCTTGGGCGTCGGCTTGGAATTCAGCACCAGGCCGGCGACCTTGCGGGGTCGGTCGAACCGCAGCTCGACGAAGAAACCCGGTTCCATATTCGCCACCGTCGTCCACCGCGTCTCCATCGAGCCGTCGAACGCGTTCGCGAGGTTATCCAACGTTAACGCGTCGGGGTGCATCGGGACCTCACCCAGGCTGTCGGCGACGAGCGTGAATTCCCCCCCGCCGGCGGGCGGCGTGCCGCAAGATAACGACGACCAAAGCGCAAACGCGGCCCAGGCGGCCGACGCGCCCAGGGCGGCGATAGTCGGTTTACGTATCCCCATTTAACCTTCTCCTCTTTTCCGCGACTTCCGCGGCACGTAGGCGGTGAAAGTAGAACCCTTACCACGCTCGCTGCGAACCTCGAGCCGGCCGTGATGGACTTCCTCCACGATGCGCTTCACGAGGGATAGCCCCAAACCCCACCCCTTCTCTTTGGTGCTGTAGCCGGGCGTGAATATCAGGCCCGTCTCCGCCGGGTCTATGCCGACGCCGTTGTCGGTCACGGCCAAGGCCACGGCATCCGCATCTTCCCGCACCTCTACGACGATGCGCCCTTGCCCCGGCGATAAGTCCTTCGTCGCGTCGACGGCGTTTTTGACGAAGTTCTCCACCACCCACTCCATCAATATGGGACTATGGGGAACCAGCAGCTTCGCGGGCGTTCTGGCCTCGAACGTTATCTCGGCCTGGGCCGGCGCGCGGCGTCGGCCGTACGCCAACGCCCGCTCCACCAACGGGACGACGTCGCCCTCCGCCAACCGCACGGGCGCGCCTATCTCCTGGAAGCGGGCGGCCACTTTCTCGAGGCGCTTTATGTCCTCGGCCATCTCGGCGAGCGGTTCCCGCAGCGCTTCGTCGTCGCCCGCCCGCTCGCGCAGGTGCTCCAGCCAGCCGATGAGGGAAGTGACGGGGGTCCCCAGCTGGTGCGCCGTCTCCCGCGCCATCCCGGCCCAGATGGCCTGCTGCTCCGTCTTCTTCAGGCGCCGGTACGCCAGGGCGCCGGTAAACGTAAACGCGGCGATGAGGGCCAGCTCCAGCGCCGGCACCCAGTACAGCAGGCGGATCGTCCGCGGCTCGCCGTAGTGGAACCGGCCGAAGAGGCGGTCCGCGGGCCGGCCGGTTTCGGCGTCCACCTCGTAGCGCGTTATGGTTATGGGGTCATTACGGCGGTCGAGGTCGGCGGCGAAGCCCTTGACGAGCTCGAGGTTCTCGTCCGGGTCGGCCCCCAGCCGCTCGTTGAAGCCGGGCCACCACACCTGGGGCGTTCCCTCGGCGTCGGTCGCGACGGTGGGGAAGTTCATCGTGCCGCCGATGTCCTGCGCCAGCATGATGATGACGTCCTCCATCCCCGGGTCCTGGAGGTCGGAGGCGAGCAGCGTTTGGAAGGTGGCGTAGGCGTTGCTGGTGACGCGGAACTCGCGCCGCAGCCGGCCTATGACGAAGAGGGTGTGGAGGATGAGGACGACGGCGACGAGGGCCAGCGCGACGACGAAGTAAACCTCGACGAAACGCCGGCGCCTCCTGAGCGCCAGCACGTTCTCCCGCACGTGCGGGCTACGGTCTATCCTGCGAGCCGCCATAAGCTGTTGATGCGCGCGAAATATAACACGCGCGCTACGATAAATCAACGGCGGGCGGCGGGGGCGGGCCTTTACCCTTGACTTAGGCCGCGATTTCGCCTATCATCTAATAAGGACCCTGGGGGTGTGGCGCAGCTGGAAGCGCGTCTGCATGGCATGCAGAAGGTCAGGGGTTCGAATCCCCTCACCTCCAAATGGAAACAGCCTTACGGCCGGCCGCTTCGGCCGGCCTTTACGCCGGAGGTAAACCGTGACGCTGATACCGTGGGTGGTCGAGCAGACGGCCCGGGGCGAGCGCCAGTACGACATCTACTCCCGCCTCCTCAAGGACCACATCATCTTCGTCGGCGACGCCGTCGACGACAACGTCGCCAACCTCGTTATTGCCCAACTGCTCTACCTGGAGAAAGAGGACCCGGAGCGCGACGTCCTGATGTACATCAATTCGCCGGGCGGCTCGGTCTCGGCGGGCTTCGCCATCTACGACACGATGCAGTTCGTGCGCTGCCACGTCGCGACGTACTGCCTGGGAATGGCCGCCAGCATGGCCGCGGTCATCCTGGCCGCCGGCACCAAGGGCAAACGCTACGCCCTCCCCAACTCGACCATCCTGCTCCACCAGCTCGCCGGCGGCTTCAAAGGCCAGGCCTCCGACATCGACATCCACGCCAAAGAAATTCTGCGGCTCAAGCACCTGCTCAACCGCATCCTCGCCGAGCATACGGGCCAGGACCTCGCCACCGTCGAGCGCGACACCGACCGCGACTACTTCATGACGCCTGAAGAGGCCGTCGCGTACGGCATAATCGACGAGGTCGTAGAGAACCGCGCCGAGGTAGATAAGGGCGGCCGCAGGTAAGGGCCGCAAGCCTCGAAAGATTAAGCCGGCGCAAGCCGGCCTTTTTCGTCGCCCGGCTTGCCAAGGGCGACGCGATATTTTATACTCGACGCGTCGTGAACGCCACGCTACGTCGATACCTCCCGCCAGCCGCGGTGGTCGCCGCGGCGCTCGCCGTCCGGCTGCTCTACTTCGCCGGGATACGCGACTTCCCGCTCTTCTCCGCCGCGACCGGCGACACCGTCGAATACGCGCGCCAGGCGCAGATTATTCTAAGCGGCGAGCTCCTGGGCCGCGGCGTCTACTTCCACTCCAGCCCGGCGTACCCGTACTTCATAGCCGGCGTCAAGCTCGCGACGCGGGGGGGCTTCGCCGACTTCCGAGCCGTGGCGTTCCTCCAGCTCCTGGCATCGGTCGCGACCGCGGCGCTCGTCTTCCTGCTCGGCAAACGGCTGGCCGGTACGGCGGCCGGCGTCGTCGCCGGGCTCATCTACGCGCTCTCGCCGGCGGCCGTCTTCTACGACGGCGAGCTCCTCATGGACTTCCTGCTGCCGGCGGTCCTCGCCGGCGTGGCGCTGCTGGCGTCGACTTCGCGCTGGTCGCCGGGGCGGGCGGCCGCCGCGGGCGCACTGATAGCGTTGGGGGCACTGGCCCGGCCGAATTACTTACTGCTCCTCCTGCCGGTGGCGCTGGCGATATGGTTCCTGGCGGAGGGCGCGTCCCGCCTCGCCCGGGGCAAGTACGTCGCCGCCCTCGTCGCCGCCGCGGCGGTGGTCGTCGCCCCCTGCGCCGTCCGCAATTACGTCGTAGGCCGCGACGTCGTCCTCATCTCCTCCAACGGCGGCGTCAACCTCTTCATCGGCAACAACCCCCAGGCCAACGGCACGTTCAAAGCGCCCGGGCCGTGGCCCGCGCACATGGAGGCGTCGTCCACCGCGTACGCCGAGGAGAAGCTGGGCCGCCCGCTCAAACCCTCCGAGGTCTCGGCCTTCTTCACCCGCGAGGCGGTAAAATACGCTCTTACGCGGCCGGGCGATTATACGACGAAAGTGGGGCGGCGCCTCCGCCTCCTCGCGAGCGCGTACGAAATACCGAACCACCAGGACTTCAACTTCTTTAGGCCGAGGAGCGGGGTATTGAAAATCCTGCCCTTCACGTGGGGCATAATACTGCCGTGGGCGCTGGCCGGCGCGGCGTTGGCGGCGCCGCGGCGGAAATTTTGGCCGGCGCTGGCGCTGTTGGCGGTGTACCTCGGCTCGCTCGCGACGCTCTTCTTCGTAACGGGCCGTTACCGCTTCCCGGCCTTCCCCCTGCTGGCGGTATTCGCCGCCGCGGCGGTCGTGGGGCTCGTCGACGCGGCTCGGGCCCGGACGAGGTGGAAAATCGCCGTCGGCGCGGCGGTGGTAATCGCCGGGTACGCCGCGGCCTATTGGCCTCCGCCCGCCAACGTCATTATAGCGGAAGCGTACTCCTACCATCACCTGGGCGGCGCGTACGCTTCCCTGGGGGATGACCGGGCCGCGGCCCGGGCGTACGAGAAGGCCGTGGCGCTCGAGCCGGAGGACGCCTTCTCGTGGAACAACCTCGGCCTGGCGTACATAAGACTCGATAACGTACCGGCGGCCAAACGCGCGCTCGACGAGGCGCTGAGGCTCACCCCCGACAATCCGGATACGCTGAACAGCTACGGCACGCTCCTCTTGTACCAGGGGCGCTACGCGGAGGCGGAGCGTTTCGTCGCGGGGGCGCTGGCGCGCGACCCCGATAATGTGCCGGCGCTGGTCAACTACGGCATCGTACTGCTGGCGCGGCGCGACGGCGACGGCGCGCTCCGGACGCTCGAGCGCGCGGCGGCGCTGAACCCGCGCTACGCGAACGCGTACTTCAACATGGGGTTGGTATACGAGGCGCGGGGCGACTTCGCCGCCGCGGCCGCGGCCTACCGGAAAGGGCTCGAGTTCGACCCCCGCAACGCCGAAGGCCGGCGGCGCCTCGCCGCGGTAACGGGACCCGGGCCCTAGACCCGGGGCAAAAAACAAAAAACCGCCCGCGGCGGAGGCGAGAGGGCCGCGACGGCGCGTAAAAACCTTGTGATTTCGATAACGATATTTTATACTACGCGTCTCCGGCTTTGGCTTTAATTAAAAGAGGACTCTCGCGATGGTCAAAAAATACTTAATGACCCCCGGGCCCACGCCCGTTCCCGCCGCGGTGGCCTGCGCGCAGGCCGCGGACATGGTCTCGCACCGCGGCCGCGAGTTTCACGAACTCTTCCAGTACGTCACGACGACCCTCCGCGAGGTCGTGGGGACGTCGCACGACGTATACCTCCTGACGGGGTCCGGCACGTCGGCGATGGAGGCCGCGGTCGCCAACCTCATGTCGCCGGGGGAGAAAGCGCTGGTCATACGCGCCGGCCACTTCGGCAACCGTTGGGCCGACATACTCAAGGAATACGGCGTCATGGTCCGCGCCGTCGACGTCGAGTGGGGCCGCGCGGTCAACCCCAAGCTCGTGGCCGAGAGGCTCGCCGAGGATACGGAGAACGAGATACGGGCCGTATTCACCACCTTCGTCGACACCTCCACCGGCGTCGTCCAGGATATCGAGGAGATAGGCCGCATCGTCGCCGACACCAACGCGCTCCTGGTCGTCGACGCCGTCTCGGGGCTGGGCGCGATGGACTTCCGGATGGACGAGTGGAACGTCGACGCCACGCTCTCGGCCTCGCAGAAGAGCTTTATGACGCCGCCGGGCGTCGCGTTCATATCGCTCAGCAACAACGCGTGGAAGGTCTGCGAGCGGGCCAAGTGTCCGCGGTACTATTGGGACTTGCGGAAGTACCGCCAGTGGGGCGAGAAGTTCGAGACGCCGTTCACGCCGGCGGTCGCGACGCTGCGCGCGCTGGCCAAGGCGCTCGAGCTCATGATGGAAGAGGGCCTGCCCAACATCTTCGCCCGTCACGAGAAGTTATCGCGGGCCACGCGCGCCGGGGTGAACGCGCTGGCGCTGCGGCTGTTCGCGCTCAACCCGGCGGACGTCGTGACCGTCCTCCGGCCTCCCGACGAGGTCGGCGCCGACGAGCTTCGCGCCCACATCGCGCGCACCTACGGGGTGGTTTTCGGCGGCGGCCAGGGCCAGCTCAAAGACCGCATCATACGCATCGCCCATATGGGCGGCGTGGGCCCGTTCGACGTCATAACGGCCGTCGCGGCGCTGGAGGCGGGCCTGGCCGACAAGGGCTACGTCTTCGAGCCGGGGGTCGGCGTCGGCGCCGCCGAAGAAATTTTCAAAGAAATTTAAACGCGGAACGCGCTCGAGCCAAAGCCCCGCGGCGAGCGCGGGGCTTTTGCTTTTGTAACTACGCCGGCGAGCCTGGGCCGCGTGAAAGCCCTATACCGTTAGCCCCCAAAAAATAGGGGCGGACCTCCGGGCCCGCCCGCGACATTTCGGGCCGACGTGAAAACCGGTTCCCAACAAGGGGCTTAAGCCCCTTGTCCCACCCCTACCTCCCCGCCTCCGCCAAAACGTAGGGGCCGACCTTCAGCTCGAGCCGCCCCGACAAGGGCCTTAAGGCCCTTGCCCTAAGAACCCAAACAAAACCCCGGCGCGATGCCGGGGGAAATTAACGATATGCGCAACGTGGCCGCACCTGAAGGTACGGCGCTACGTGACAACAGCGTGGCGTCGGTTGTTACCAACCGACGCGGCCGGCGCATATTATAGGGGCGCACAGCCGTGCGCCCCTACATCCCCGCCTCCGCCAAAACGTAGGGGCCGACCTTCAGCTCGAGCCGGGCGCGGGGACAAGGGCCCCAAGGCCCTTGTCGCCTCGGCGAAGGGGCGGGGTTTTTATCAGGGGGTTAGAAAGAAGAGTTTGTAGTACCCGCTGAGTTCGAGCTTCCCTTTACCGTAACGCCTCGCGTAACTGCTCGGCCGTCAATCCGGCGTTACGTAGGACCGACCGCAACGTCCCCTTCGCGATTTCTTTGTGGCGGGGTACCGTGAGCCGACGATAGGGCGAGGAGGTTTGCCGAAGGATAACGTGGCTCCCGGTTTGGTGGTCTACGTCGTACCCGAAACGCGCCAGAGCGCGGACCAACTCCTTCCCCGAAACCACCGGGAGCTTCGCCACGCCCTTAGACCTCGACTACTTCTTCCGTTATCGGCGGCGGAACCGGTTCGGCGTGCTTATCGAGGCTCGCGAGGTATCCGGCGATGGCGTCCTTAATATTGGCCACGGCCTCCTCGCGCGTCGCGCCCTGGGAAACGCAACCCGGAAGCGCCGGCGCCTCTGCGACGAAGACGCCGTCTTCGTCTTGCTCGACGATTATGCGGTATTTCATACGTATTAATTATACCCGCCGCGACGCGGGCGGGCAACATAAAAGTGGGCGTCGGCTTTCCGCTCGAGCCGAGCCCGGGGACAGGGGCCTCAAGGTTCTTGCCGCAACCGTAGGGGCGACCGGCCAGTGGCACCGACATTCTTGTCGGGGGGGACAATTCACCGGAAAAATAGGGGTGGCACCGACATTCTTGTCGGCGCCGTAGACAGTGGGCTTAAGCCCACTGTCAAAACACCACACCGGCAGGAGCGCCGGTGGCACGGGGGGGACGTTGGGGCGTCCGTAGGGGCGACTGGCCAGTCGCCCCTACCAGGGCCATTCACCGGCAGGAATGCCGGCCGGTGGCGCCGACATTCTTGTCGGCGAGAACGTTAGGCCGGCAGGAATGCCGCTTCTTATCACCGGCAGGAATGCCGGTGGCACGGGGGGGACGTTGGGGCGTCCGTAGGGGCGACTGGCCAGTCGCCCCTACCAGGGCCATTCACCGGCAGGAATGCCGGTGGCACCGGGAAATGTAGGGGCCGACCTTCAGCTCGAGCCGCCCTGACAGGGGGCTTAAGCCCCCTGTCCACAAACCCCGGCACCAAGCGCCGCCGGAGGCCCCGGGGATAAATTAGGGATGGCCAGTCGCCCCTACCAGGGCCGTTCACCGGCAGGAATGCCGGTGGCACCGAGGAACGTAGGGGCCGACCTTCAGCTCGAGCCGCCCTGACAGGGGGCTTAAGCCCCCTGTCCACAAACCCCGGCACCAAGCGCCGCCGGAGGCCCCGGGGATAAATTAGGGATGGCCAGTCGCCCCTACCAGGGCCATTCACCGGCAGGAATGCCGGTGCCACCAGAAATGCCGGTGCCACAAGGAATGCCGGTGGCACAGGGAAACGTAGGGGCCGACCTTTAGCTCGAGCCGCCGCGGTCTTTTTATAATATGAAAACCCCGGCGCGATGCCGGGGTGATTTAACTTTATACCGAAGGCGGCCGCACCTGACGGTACGGCCCTACGTTATTCCGGAATAAAACGGGCCGGTCTGAAGGCCGGCCCCTACATGTTATTTCCTCGCCGCCAACGCCACTTCCAGGCGCTGGCGGGCCTGGTAGATGAACGCCTCGATGCGGGTGCCCGTGGTCGCGGACTCCAGGCCGTCGTACGACATGTTCAATATGGGTATGTTTTCGTAGTCGCCCTGGACGCGCTTTAAGAGCGCCGAGACGATGACCCCCGGCATGCACGTGAACGGCATCAGGTTGGCGACGCCGTGCAGGCCGTGCTCGGCGTACTCCGCGGCCTTCCCCACCGACAGTATGGCCTCCCCCTCGAACGTGTCGTGCACGTAGCGCGAGCCCATCTTGATGGTCTCGTCGACTTCGGGCTCGGGCCAATTGCGCGCCAGGCCGTTGAAGACGCTCGTTATCCTGCCGTAGTCGCCCTTCTGGATCTTCTGCGTTATTATGCTGAGCGCCCGGCGGGAGTAGTCGCCGCGGATCTTGCAGTCGCGGATGCGCGTCCAGTTGGTATACCAGAACCACTCCGAGATGGGCGGCAGTAGCACCTCGCCGCCCAGGTCCTCCACCTGCTCGATGAAGCGGCTGTTCGAGAAGCGGTTGGAGCGGACGTAGATCTCGCCGACGATGCCTATCCTGGGCCGGGGTTCGTCGTTGACGGCGATGGACGGCCACGCGGCCGCGGCCTCCCGGCATATCTCGACGATGGCGTCCAGCGTGCCGTCCGTTAATATGCTCTCCTCGACGCGCTTGACGTACTTCCAGTAGAGCGCGTGAGCGGCGCCGGCCTCGAGCTCGTAGGGCCGCGTCTGCAGCAGCAGCTTCTCGAGCATGTCGATGGCGACGACGCCCTGCCACGCCCGCCGCGTGAACTCATTCCCGACGATGCCGAGGTCGTTATAGAGCGTCTTGCCCTGGTTGGGGCTGAAGACCGGCACGTCGCCCAGGCCCAGCTCCGCCAGGACGATGCGGTGCAGCATGTTGTACTGGCCGAAGCGGCAGGGGCCGGTCCCGGCGGGCATGAAGAAGATCGTCCGCTCCGGGTCGAAGTCGGGCCGCTTGGCGTACTTCACCATGTCGCCGGTGGTGACGATGCAGGGGTAGCACTCCTTGCCGGTGGTGAACTTGCGGCCCCAGACGAGAGTCTCGTCGTCCGGCTCGTCCATCACGACCGCCGGCACGCCCACGGCCTCGAACGCCGCGCGGATGGCGTAGGCGTGGTCGCACATATACGGGATGTAGACCTTGCGCTTGTGGTCCTCCGCCGCGAGCGAGAGGCGCTTGATCTCGACCGAGGCCGGGACCTTGTCGCGGAAATTTTTTATGCTGTCCAGGAACGCCTCCGCCCGGGTGATGGCGCCGGCGTCCGCGGAGTGCTCGTCGATTTCGAGCTGGAGGAACGGCTTGCCGCCCATCTTGACGCGGAAGAATTTGAGCAGGAACGAGTCCGGGCCGCAGCCGAAGTTGGTGATGTAGACGCCGTGGAGGCGGGGGTCCTTGCGCACTATTTCGACCGCGGAGAGGATCTTCTGGCCGTACTTCCAGTACATGTTGTCCCACTCGTGGGAGAGCTCGACCTCCTCCACCGGCAGGAAGTCCATCGGGATGGCGAGCGTACCTAAATCGCGGAACTTTTTCGGCATCTCGAGGTTGATGCCGCCGTCGCAGGTGTTGTAGGGCCGGCCTATGATGACGACGGCGTTTTCGTCGCGGCCCAGCTCCTCCAGGACCTCGATGCCGCGCGTTTTTATCTGGGCATAGAACTCGTTCTGCGCGCCCTTGGCGGCCTGGTACGCGCGGCGGACGTCGCCCTTCTTGACGCCGAGGGGTTTGAGCGCGTCGTGGAGCGCGTTCACCAGCGCCGCGTCGCCCCGCTCGAAGAAGAGCTTCGGCACGAGCAGCGGCATCTCCTTGGTATCCAAATCGAGCGCGGAGGAGATGACGTACGGCGACGTCTGGACGTAGGGGCAGGTGAACGACTTGTCGGTGAGCGCGTTCTGCCTCTCGAGCGAAATGGCCGACGGCATGAAGACGGCGTCCACGCCCTTGTGGAGCAGGTCTATAACGTGGCCGTGCGCCACCTTGACCGGGAAGCAGCACTCCGACGCCACGGCCTCCACGCCGTCGTGGATGATTTTCTTGTTGGTATAGTCGGAGAGGACGACGTCGAAACCGAGCTCCGCCAGGAAGGTCTTGAAGAACGGCAGCATCTCTTGGACGAAGAGGGTGCGCGGCAGGCCGACGCGCGGCGCGCCCTCGGCCGGCTTCGCGGAGGTGTAGTTCCGGCTCAGGAGCTTCTCGCGCTCGGCGAAGAGGTTGGGCAGGCCCTCGCCGCGCTTGTGGGCCTTCTTGCGCTCGACGTCGTACTTCTCGCACCGCGAGCCGTAGTACAGCGGCTCCTCGCCCTCCACCGTCACCACTTTTATCTCGCAGTGGTTCGAGCAATCGGCGCACTCGAACGAGCTCTGCTCGTAATTGCGGGTGGCGAGGTCCCAACCCTTGAAGGAGCTTTCGCTCTCGCCGTCCCACAGCTCGCGGGCGATCATCGCCATGCCCCAGGCGCCGGTGACCTCGTGGTGGTCGGGGACGGTGACCGGCTTGCCGGTGACCTGCTCGAAGGCGGCGACGACGGCGTTGTTGAACGCCACGCCCCCCTGAAAGAAGATGTTGTCGGCGACGCGCTTCTCCTGGACGACGCGGTTGAGGTAATTAAATACGATGGAGTAGCCCAGGCCGGCGCAGAGGTCCTCGCGGGGCGCGCTTTTCTGCTGGTGGCTTATGATGTCCGTCTCCATGAAGACGGTGCAGCGCTCGCCCAGGCGGCAGGGCGCCTCCGCCGCCAGCGCCAGCTCGGCGAACTCCTCCTTGATGTTGACGTCCAGCCGCTCGCTCTGCTCCTCGATGAAGGAGCCGGTGCCGGCGGCGCATACCTTGTTCATCTCAAAGTCGACGATGGCGCCGTTGTCGAGCGCGATGTATTTCGAGTCCTGGCCGCCTATTTCGAAGACGGTATCGACGCCCGGGTCGATGTAGGCCGCGGCGGTGGCCTGCGCCGTGATCTCGTTCTTGACGACGTCGGCGCCGACGAAGTCGCCGGTGAGGTAGCGGCCCGAGCCGGTGGTCCCGACGCCCCGTATTATTACCTTGTCGGCTACTTCCTCGCCCACCTCGGCCAGGCCGCGCCTGATGGCCTCGATGGGCCGGCCCGCCGTCATCAAGTAGCGCTTCGAGATAATGTTGGAGTTTTCATCCATCGCGACGACGTTGGTGGAGAGCGAGCCCACGTCGACGCCCAAAAAGCAGTTTATTTTCTCGCCGTCTTCCGGGAGTACGGCGTCGGCCTTCGGCTCGAGGTGTACGTCGCGCAGGACGAGGCGCTCCTGGCCCTCCTCCTCCTCGTGCGCCGCGACGAGGGAGTCGTAGAACGCTTTCGTGCCGGCGAAGGGGGTCAGCTCGCCCCGCTCCGCCGCGGCCAACACCGCGCCGATGGCGCCCATGGAGGCGAAGTGCTCCGGGATGACGAGCTCGCCGGCGTCCAACCCCAACACCTCGGTGAACGCGCGGACCATCCCCTTGTTCGCGGCGACGCCGCCCATGAAGCAGTAGTCGAGGCGGAAATCCTTGCCCTTCGCGATCGTGGCCTTGAAGTTGCGGCCCATCGCGAAGCACAGGCCCGCGACGATGTCGTAGTCCGGCGCGCCCTCCTGCTGGAGGTGTATCATGTCGGACTTGGCGAAGACCGAGCAGCGGCCCGCGATGCGCGGCGGGTGCTCGGAGCGGAGCGCCAGGTCGCCGAACTCCTCCACCGTCAGGTCCAGCCGGCTGGCCTGCTGGTCGAGGAAGGAGCCGGTCCCGGCGGCGCAGATGGTGTTCATCGCGAAGTCGCGGATTACCGTCCGGCCGGTCTTCTCGTCCTCGCCCAGGATGATGAGCTTGGAGTCCTGGCCGCCGATCTCGACGACGGTGTGGACGTTCGGGTAGAGGCGGCCCACCGCGGCGGTCTGCGCGACTATTTCATTTACGAAGGCCGCGCCCGAAATGTCGGACGCCAGCTTGCCGCCGGAGCCGGTGACCGTTAGCGACTTGATTTGGTCGGCCGGGTGGCGGCCGAGGACGTCGTCGACGCCCTCGGCGAGCGCCTTGACGGGCCGGCCTTTGTGGCGAATGTAGTGGTCCTCGACGACGTCGTAATCGTCGTCAAGCAGGACCAGGTTCACGCTGATGGAACCGAGGTCGGCGCCGAGATGCATATATACGCTCCTAAGGGGGGACGGGCGGGGGGAATTTATGAGGGCGTGGGCGGAGACAACCGCCCGTCCCGCGACACTATTTTAAATATAATTGCCGGCCGGCGAACGAACCGCTCGGCCCGTCCGCGGTACTCATTGGGCGTGAATATAACACAAGTTAGGCCCGTTTTTCAAGGTCGCAGCTTTCCCGTATACGCTATTGACAATACGTCCTAAATAAGTTATATATAGTATCGCGTACACAGGAAGCTACCATACACTTTTCCCGCGAAGGTACAAAAAGGGGGTACGAAATGCGAAAGACGTTTTTAATAACCGTCGTGGCGCTCGTCAGCGCCGCTACCGCCTTCGGCGCTTTGGGCGATATCGTAAGTTCTTTTCGGGCGCCGGCCACCCAACCCCGCGGCCTGGCCCGGGCCAACGGCGTTCTCTTCGTCCTGGATTACAACTCGCCAAACCGGGTATATCGCCTGAATCCCACGACCGGTTCCTTGACCGGTTCTTGGCCGGCGCCGTACAACACCGGCAACCGCGGCCTGGCGTACATCTTCGGCAATAACGTTTACGTGGGATGTTGGTCCAACGACACCATCTATCGCTGCAACTCCGGTACCGGGTCGGTTATCGCGTCCTGGGCCGTAGCCCACGACCCCCAGGGCCTCGCCGCCGTCCAGACCGGCGACGGCGGTGAGGGCGCGACGTCCTTGTACTGCAGCGATTCCTCGCCCAGCTACTTCTGGCGGCATCACTATACTACCGGAAGCTTGATAAGCTCTTTCGCGGCGCCCAATTCGTCCTTTCAGGACATCACCTACGACCACCGCAACGGCCTCATCTGGCGCTACAACTCGAACGTCGTATACGGCATTACCACCACCGGGTCCGTAAAGGCGTCGTTCTCGTGGCCGGGCCACGGCCCGTACGCCGGGATGGCCTATCACAGCCAGTACCTCTATATCAGCGCTACCACCCAGTATATCTACCGCGTCGACTGCCCCAACACCGTCGGCGTCACGCCCTCCTCGATGGGTAAGATCAAGGCCGTGTTCAAGTAAAGTTCTTTCAGAACGCAAAAGAAGCCGCCCCCTCCGGGCGGCTTTTTTATCATTTCAGGTTGACTATTAACGCGTTTTTAATTATTATATTAGGAGGCACGGTGGATTTCGGTTCTACCCGGGGCGTTCGCACGCCGGCGTATTCCTTTCCGAGTTCCCCGACACATAATCATAACGGTTACCAAGCGTAATTACAAGGAGGAAAAGAAATGAAGAAAGCGTTAATAGCAACCTTGGCCGCGCTCTGCGTAGCGGCCGCCGCGTACGGTGACCTAGGCACCGTCGTCGGCTCGTATCCCATTCCAGGAGGCGGCCAGGCCGGCCTGGGTATCGGGACGTACCTTTACGTGGGTAACTACAGCGCGTCCCGGATCACGGTCGCGAACCCGTTGAACGGCTCGGTCGTAGCGTCGTTCGCGAACGCCGGCGGCGGCAGTACCCGAGGCCTGGCGTACGCCGCCCCCGGTTACCTCTGGCAATGCAAGGCCTATGCCGTCCCTTACCTCCTATATAGGACCAACGCCGCCAACGGGAGCATTTACGCCTCGTACAGTACTCCGACCAACTACTCTCACGGCTGCGCCCCGCTGGCTACCGGCGACGGCGGCGCCGGGACGACCGCTATATTCGTCTCGGACTATTCCGCCGACCGGATCTACGTTTACAACGCCACGACGGGGAGCTTGACGAGCTCTTTCTCGGTCGCTTCCACGTGCATGATGTACGACATAGCCTACGACTGGCGTAACCAGATCATCTGGGGCGGGATGAACGGCGCCGTTATCCACGGCGTAACGACCACCGGCTCCCTCGTGACGTCCTTCTCCGGGCCTTGGAGCGGCGCCTACGGCATTGCGTATTCCGGCGAATACCTCTACATCGCGTATATCAACGGCAACGTCTTCCGCGTCCACTGCCCGCCCAACGTCGGCGTAACGCCGTCGTCCGTCGG
>DATKVX010000053.1 GCA_035529855.1 bacterium | reverse complement strand
ACCGTGATCTGGTAGTCGCGGATGCCTCTCGCCTCGATGCGTTTACGCTCGGCTTCCTTCGTCTCGACGTCGAGTTTGTACTCGTATTCCTCGCTCTGCTGCTCGCGTTCTTTTTTTCGTTCGATCGCCGCCGTCACTACCTCCGGAAGGACGACGTTGCGGAGGTTGACCAGGACACAGGCGCAACCGTTTTTAGCCAACAGCGTATCCGCCAATTCGCGGATCTCCTCGCCGATCTGGGCACGTTTATCGGAATACAGCTGTTGGGCCGAATACCTCGCGCATACGTCGCGGATGGCGCGGCGGACCTCGGGGCGAACGTACTGGTACTCGAAATTATCGACGTTACCCCAAACCTTTTTATTCAAGATCCACGGCGTCTTTTCCGGCTGTATCCGGTACTGGATCGTTATGTCTAAGTCGACCTTCATGCCCTCTCGGGTAAGGACCGTAATAATATCCGTTGGGTCAACCTGTCCCGCCTTGGCCGTAACCCCCATCGTGTAAGCCCTTTCCTGCACGCTCATTTTTATGACTTCGGCTACGGGCCACTTGAAATGGAGGCCCGAGGCGTACACCGTCTCGCTTACGTCGCCGAATATTACCGGCACGCCGACGTGACCCGCCGGAATAACCACCAGCGACGAAAAGATAAGCAAAACCAAACCTAACACCAACGCCACCGTCGGCAGAATCCTGAAGCCGCCCTTCGCGCCGACCCATTTCCCCATCGCGAAAAGGACCACACCGCCGACGATTCCCAATATGGACAATACGAAGAGGAACATCCGATACCTCCTTATGGCGCGGGCGCATCAGCCGGCCCGCGGCGAGTTGGAACGTATCGCAACCGTAAAGCGCGCCCGACCCGAGGCTAAGGTACTTCACCCCTGCGGCCGGCCGCGCGGCTCGAGCGTACTTTGCCAAAAAAAGACAGGTCGTCGTCGCCCACCCGCCGCACGTCCAGTAGGGCAAGCGGCGCCGGGCCCGCGAAGCGCTCTTTTTTGAACGTCTTGGCTATTCCCAACGTATCCCCGCCGAAGCCGGGCCACGTCGCGAGTCCCTCGACGGCCCGAAACACCAGGCCGCGGCCGTACGGCGGGTCCAGGAAAACGACGTCGTAGGGGGTACTCGGCCGCGTAATATCGAAGTAGGTAAATACATCCTCGCTATACACGCGCGCCGCGTCGGCCAAACCCAAAGCTCGTAGGTTGTTCTCCAACGCGTCGACCAGGCCGGCGTCGCGTTCGACGAAAGAAACGCGCGCCGCACCCCGGCTAAGCGCCTCGACGCCGAAGACGCCCACGCCGGCGAACAAATCCAGCACCGCGGCACCGCGTACCGTTTCGCCGAGGTAGTTGAACAGCGACTGTTTTAGCCGGCCCGCCAGCGGGCGGTAGTGCTTCCCTTGGGGCGCCGCCAGGACGCGACCCCTTAAGAAACCCCCGCTTACCCGGAGCGACAAACGCCGTCACCACCCGTAGTGAAGTCGTTCGGCGAGAACGCGAGGCAAATCGGCTTTCAGAATCTTCCCGGCCGCGCCGTCGACGTCGTAATCCACCCGCACGAACTCCAGCCGCGGGTCGCCCGCGTCATACATTACGTAGCAAGCCCGGTAGTCGCCGTCGCGCGGTTGCCCGACGCTACCCACGTTGACCAACCACCTGGCGTCCTTACCGAAGTCTTCGGGCTTCGCCGCGGCCGGCCGGCCTCCCCGGTCCGAGACTACTACCGGTCGATGGTTGTGGCCGTAAAAAATAACGGCCGCGTCCGTCGCGCCGAACGCTTCTTTAGCGTCGCCGACTTTCGTTATATAATGGAATTCCTGGGGCCTTACGGGAGTGGAATGTACCAATAAGACGTCCCCTTCGGCCTCCGTCAAGGGCAGGTTTCGTAAGAAGGAACATGCCAACGACGAAATCTCGGCCGCCGTCCAAAGGGCCGCGACGCGCGCCACCTCGTTAAAATAATTGATGATACGGTGGCCGAAAGCCGCGGCGTCGTGGTTGCCCAGCACGACGTACCGTAATTTCCCCGCCAGCGACCCTATCGCTCCCGCGAGCTCTTCGTCGACCGCGGGCGGGGGCGCGGAACCGGCCAGCGCGCGAGTTATGTGCACGCAAATTTCGGGGTCGGCGCCGTAACCTACGACATCCCCCAGACACCACAACGCGTCTACGTCGCGGCGCCCCGCGATATCTAAAATAACGGCGCGGTACGCCTCCAAATTGCTATGAACGTCGGAAAATACGGCTATCTTCAAAGAGGTATTCGCCGTCCGGGAGGCGGCGTTTAATTAGCCTTAATTACGTAGCGCCGATAGACGTTATTTAGGACGCCGTTTACGAATTGGAACGAGCGCTTGGTCGAGCCGTACATCTTGGCGATCTCTATGGCTTCGTTGATGGAGGCCTTAGGAGGGACGTCGTCAAGGTATAACATTTCGGCCGTCGCCAAGCGGAGTAAATTCCGTTCGACGCGCGCTATGCGGTTGAGCTCCCAATTGTCCACCGATTGCTTAATAATATCGTCTATCTTCGGTTGGTGGTCGAGCACGGTTTTGACTAAAAGCGACGCGAAGAGCTCGACTTCGGTATCCGCGGGATGGTCTTGCCAAAACGCCGCGACCGTCGCCTCGCACGCTTCGGGGCGAACGAGCTCGAGTTGGTAAAGGAGCTTCAGTCCCAGCTCGCGAGCGATGCGCCGTTTACCCAAACTACTTCCCCTTACCTCCCAACTTACCGTAGAGGTCGACTAACTCGAGCGTCGCGAGCGCGGCCTCCCTTCCCTTGTTGCCGGCCTTCGAGCCCGCGCGCTCCACCGCTTGCTCCAACGTGTCCGTCGTCAAGACGCCGAAGACGACCGGCACCGCAGCCTCGAACGCTACCGCGGCGACCCCTTTGGCCACTTCGGCGGCGATGTATTGGAAGTGCGGCGTGTCGCCGCGAATGACGGCGCCCAGGCATATAACGCCGTCGAACCCTCCGGCCGAGGCCAGCCGCTTCGCTACCGGCGGAAGCTCGAACGAGCCGGGGCAATATACCACCGTTACGTCGTCCTCGGCCACCTCGTGACGCTTAAGCGTGTCGAGCGCGCCGTCCAAAAGGCGCCTGGTTACAAATTCGTTCGTCCGGCTGAGGGCAATCGCGAACTTCTTTCCTCGGCCCGATATTATGCCTTCGATAACCTTCGCCATTCCGGGACCTCCGCCGTTAGCGCGTTAAAATGCTTTAAAGGCCGATATGCAATGAATTCCCGGTCGCGTGAACGCCGGCCTTCATTTACCGTGCTTTCCGTTCTCCTCCGAATCCAGCTCGAGAATGTGGCCCATCTTGTCTTTCTTGGCCTTGAGGTAATCGTAGTTACGCTCGTGCGGTTCCGCCTGGAGCGGTATCCTCCGGACTATTTTCAAGCCGTAGGCCTCCAACCCCACCATTTTCGTGGGGTTGTTGGTCATCAATCGAATGGTGGTTAGGCCGAGGTCGGCCAGGATCTGGGCGCCGATGCCGTAGTGACGCTCGTCCGGCTTGAATCCCAAAAGGAGATTGGCGTCCACGGTATCGACGCCCTCGTCCTGTAAGATGTAAGTCTTAATTTTATTCAGAAGGCCAATGCCGCGGCCCTCCTGCCTCATATAAAGGAGTGCCCCCTCGCCTTCGTCGGCGATTTTCTCCAACGCCCGTTGGACCTGGTCGCCGCAGTCGCACCGCAGCGAGTGGAAGACGTCGCCCGTTAGGCATTGCGAGTGAACCCGAACCAGGACGTTCTCTTTGCCGGCGACTTCGCCCATCACCAGCGCCAGGTGGTGTTCATCGGGCGTGACGAGCGATTCGTATACGTGCATCGTAAATTCGCCGTACACCGTGGGCAGCGGAGCTTCAAGGATATCGCGGACCAGCTTCTCGTGGCGGCGCCGGTATTCGATAATGTCGCGGATGGTTACGATGCCTATGCCGTGCCGCCGCGCCACCTCGGCCAACGTCGGCATCCGCGCCATCGTGCCGTCCTCGTCCATTATCTCGCATAAAACGCCGACGGGCGAAAGGCCCGCGAGCCGCGCCATGTCCGCGACGGCCTCGGTATGGCCGGCGCGTTCCAGCACGCCCCCCGCCTTCGCGCGCAGCGGGAAAACGTGGCCCGGGCGGGCGAGGTGCTGCGGTTTCGTCGCCGGGTCGGCAAGTACCTTCACGGTCTTCGCGCGGTCGGCGGCGGATATGCCGGTGGTCGTGCCCTCGACGGCGTCGACGGAAACCGTGAACGGCGTCCCCATCAGGCCGGTGTTCTCGGACGTCATGGGCGGCAAGCCGAGCTCATTTGCGCGCTCCTCGGACATAGGCGTACATATCAGACCCCGGCCGTGAGTCGCCATGAAATTTATCACGTCCGGCGTGATCGTCTCCGCGGCCGTTATGAAGTCGCCCTCGTTCTCGCGGTCTTCGTCGTCGGTGCAGATGAGAACACCGCCGCCGCGGAATATCGCGATGGCCTCGTCGACGGCAAGAATCGGATTGCCGCCGTCTCGTTTATTTTTCACCGGCTTCATAAACTCGGCCTGATTACTCGCCGTAGCCCAATTCGGCCATCCGCTCGAGCGTCAAACCGCGCCCCGCGCTCGAGCCCAAGAATCGCTCCACGTACTTCGCGATCAAGTCGACCTCTACGTTTACGCGGTCGCCCGGGCGCCGGCGTTTCAACGTCGTATTTTCGTACGTGTGGGGGACGATCGCCGCCGAGAACGCGCCGTCGCCGACGTCCACCGCGGTTAGACTTATCCCGGCAACGGCGACGGACCCCTTCTCCACGACGTAGCGCCCTATTTCGGGCGGAACGGCGAACCGGAACAAGTACCCGTCGCCCGAAGGCTTTACCGCCGCGACCTTACCCACGCCGTCGACGTGCCCCTGGACGAAGTGGCCGCCGAGCCTGCCGTCCGCCGGCGTCGCGAGCTCGAGGTTGACGGCCTCGCCGGCTCTAAGTTCGCCCAAGGTCGTCGTCGCCGCCGTCTCCGCCGAGACGTCGGCTTCGAAGAATTCGGCGCCGGCCGCGGCCGCGGTCAAACACACCCCTTCGACGGCGACGCTGTCGCCGGGTGAGAGCGCTCGAGCCGTCTCGGGCCCTTTGATTCGTATCCGCCCGCCCGCGCCGCTCACGGCTACGCGCGCGACTTCGCCCACCTCTGATATTATCCCGGTAAACATCCGTCTTTATAACCCGCGCCCCGCGCCTTCGTTGTAAACACCGCGGACGCGCGGTACGCCGGCGAAGAGGTCGTCCACGTTCGTCAAATACCCCTCGACCATCACGTCGTCGCCCAACGAACGGCGCCTTACCTCGACGAGGTTCTTAACGTCCGCCAGGTACGCCACGCCCCGGCCGCCCACCGGCGACTTCGCCCGGGCGCCGCCGATTACCTTCGGCGCCACGAACGCCGCGACCCGGTCCACGAGGTCCCGGTCGAAAAAATCGCCCAACAATCTTTCGCCGCCCTCGACCAGCAAGCTCGTAATCCCGCGCGCCGCGAGCTCCCGAAGCAAATGGCTCAACGAAACGCGGCCTTCGTCTTCCTCGCACATTATAATCTCTACGCCCATCCGGGTCAACCGCGCGATGTCTAACTCGCGCGCTCGAGCGGTGCAAGCCACCCACACCGGGGGCCCGGGCGAGTCGTCGAACAGCCGCGCGCGCGACGGAAGGGCGGCGCGCGAAGAGACCACCAAACGCACCGGGCCGTCGGAAACGTCGCGGCCCCGGAGGCGCACCGTCAGCCGGGGGTCGTCCGCCTTCACGGTCCCGGCGCCGACGGCCACCGCGGCGTGTTCCCACCGCAGCCGGTGCGCCCGCCGGCGCGCGGCCGCTCCCGTTATCCACGCCGCCTCGCCCGTACGGGTGGCTATTTTTCCGTCCAGCGACGTCGCGAACTTAGCCGTTACCCAGGGTACGCCCGTCGTCACGGCCTTCGCGAAATCCTCGACCAGGTGCCGGCACTCCCGCCCGCGGACGCCGACCTTGACCTCCAACCCGGCTTCGGTTAAAAGCTCAGCGCCCTTGCCGGCCACCCGGGGATGGGGGTCGAGCGTTCCCAAAACGACCCTCTTCACGCCGGCGCGAACTACCGCCGGCGCGCACGGCGGCGTCTTGCCCTCGAAGGTACAAGGCTCGAGCGTTACGTAAAGCGTGGCGCCCCGCGCCGCCTCTCCCGCCGCCGCCAACGCGACCACCTCGGCGTGGGGCGCGCCCGCGCGCTCGTGGAAACCTTTACCCAAAACCCTATCGCCCGCCGCCACTACGGCGCCGACCGCCGGGTTCGGCGCGGTCCTACCCTTACGCAAGCGGCCGAGCTTAACAGCCTCGGCCATCATTCGCTCGTCGCGCGTTACAACCAATTGGTCCGCCGCGCCGTTAAAAATCGGGGCGCGGTTCCTCGGCCTTCCCCCCTCCCGAAGCGGCTTCGACGTCTTTTAAGGCCCAATCCGCGGCCTCGTGCATGTCGCAAAATTTCGTAGGTATGGTGCCTTGCAGGAATGATTCCGTAATAACGCGGGTGCATTTACTCATCGCCAACAACCCCGATTCCTCGCAAATGCGCGCGCTGACGATGCCCGGGGAGCTCTCGAACTTCGCGTCGCCGCGCTCGCCGAGCGCCTCGCCCATAAACTTCGACCATATAGGCACGGCGAACGTCTCGCCGGTCGCCGTGTGGCCCAGCGTTTCGTGGTCGTCGCGCCCTACCCAAACGCCCGCGACCAACCCTTCCGGAACGAAACCTATGAACCAGGTGTCCGCGGCGCCGTCGGTCGTCCCGGTCTTCCCGGCGCCTCGCCCCTTAAAACCGTAGCGCCTGGCCAACCCCGCCGTCCCCCGGTCGATGACGCCCTCCATCATATTTACCATGATAGCGCAGGTATCCTCCCCCACCACCACCTCGCGGCGTACGGGGAATTCTTCCAGCACGTTACCGTAGCGGTCCTCGACCCGCTTTATGGCGCGCGGTTCTACGTGAACGCCCATGTTGGCGAGCGTCGCGAAGCCGTCCACCATATCCATAACCGTAACGTCGCTCGAGCCCAAGGCCAGCGAGTAGACCGGGACCAGCTCGCTCTTTACGCCCATGCGGTGAGCGTAATCCGCTACGGTCTCTACCCCCACCTCGTCTATGACACGGGCCGCGACGATGTTTATCGATTGTTCGATGGCGTGCCTTATGGTCATAGGGCCGGAAGTCGAACGGCTGTAATTATGCGGCTGCCATACGACGCCGTCGGCCTCGATCCGAAACGGCGCGTCTAATATGACGTCCGCGGGGGTGAAGCCGTTGTCGATGGCCGCCGTGTACAGGAACGCCTTGAAGGACGACCCCGGCTGGCGCTTCGCCTGGACCGAACGGTTGAACTTCGACTCGTTGAAATCGGCGCCGCCGATCATCGCGAGGACGTCGCCGGTGGGACCGTCCATAACCAACATCGAGCACTGCAAGAACGGTTCTTGCTCAAAGGCCAGCAGCACTTTCTTCTTCTTGGTGTAAACGCCCACTACCTTGGCGGGTATCTCCTCGCCCACTTTGATGGCTTCCGCCGGTTTGAACGGGAACGACCATTCCGCCGGCGAGATGTCCATGGTGCCGTTTATGCCGCCGCCGAGGTCGCATATCGCGACCGCCTTGGTCATATCGGTTACCTTGACGTACCGGACCTGGCCCGTCTCCAACTTCTTGAACGTCAGGTTGGCGTCGTAGCGGGCGATCTTCTTGCCGTAGTTCTTCTCGAGGCGCGCCAGGCCCCAGGCCATCGTCTTATCCGCGATCCGCTGGTATTTTAAGTCCAACGTCGTATAGACGCGCAAACCCGCCCGGAATACCTGTTCCGAGCCGTACCGCCGGACCAGGATTCGACGCACGTACTCGGTGAAGTACGGCGCGTGGTCCGGGTCGCGCTTCACGGGCGCCACCGTTACGGGCGCGGCCCGGGCCTCTTCGTAGCGGCCGCGTTCGACGTAGCCGAGCTCGTACATCTTGTCCAGAACGGTATTGCGTCGCACGAGCGCCTCTTCCGGGTCGACGTACGGCGAAAACCTTCCCGGCGACCTCGGCAACCCCGCCAATATAGCGCACTCGGCCAGAGTTAACTCCTCGACGTGTTTGTCGAAATACACGCGCGCCGCGGCCTCAGCGCCGTACGCGTTATGGCCGTAATAAATCTGGTTCAAATAAAAATATAAAATCTCGTCCTTCGTGTAAGATTCCTCGATCTTGCCGGCGAGCAAGGCTTCCCGGATCTTCCGCTCCCACGTCCGCTCCAACGTGAGGAATAAGTTGCGGGCGAGCTGTTGCGTGATGGTTGAACCGCCTTGAACGATGTGTCGGGCTTTGACGTTGGCCCATACCGCCCGCAAAATCGCGACGTAGTCGACGCCGTGGTGCTCGTAGAACCGCTCGTCCTCAATGGCCAACGACGCGTTAATGAGGTCTTGCGGGAACGCGTTGTAGGGTTTGAGGTAACGCCTTTCGACCTGGAAAGAGGTTATTAAGCCGCCGCTGCGGTCGTATATCTTGGTGGGGAGCGCGGGCTCGTACGTCTCCAACCCCGAGACGGGCGGCAACCCTCGCGAGAGTACCGTCATTAGGCCGAAGCCGACGCCCACGGCGACGAGGGCGCTCCAGTAAAGGGCCCAAAACAACGTACGCGTTACGCGTGAGACGCGGGTTTTCTTCTTGACGCGTCGCGTACGCCGGCGGTCCAATTCCGGGAAATAATCTCTTGCCATACGTACTCCTATATTAACCTACATTCTACCATAATTACGTTTAGTTATCAACGCCACGGCCTTGTTCCCCTGGGGGGACAAGGGACATGGTACTCACCGGTTTCGGGTTCTACGAGGTCGAGTATGATAGGGGGCGGGGTAAAGAGGTGCCGGGAGAGGCCGGGCCGCAAGGACGAGGCGATCTGGAACGGGGACTGGTTCCCGCGGGAGCGGATGGGCCGCTCGAAGTTGTAGTAGGCGACGTAGGCGTTGGCCTTTGCCAGGAAGTCGCCGAGGCTGTGGAACCGTTCGCACTGATAGAACTCGTCCTGGACGGTGCGGTGGAACGCTTCGACGTCGGAGTTCCACGTCGGCGCCCGCGGCGGGATGCGCACGTGCTTAGCTCCCCATCCTTCTACCGCCGCGGTGAACGCCGAGGGCTTTTTCGCCTTCGCCTCCCCTACGAACTCCGACCCGTTATCCGTCTGGCACAAGCTGTTCTTTAGCTCCCCTCCGTACAACTTGAAGTGCCGCCCTACGTACCGCGCGAACGTCACCGCGTTCGTCAGCGAGGCCTCGTACCCGAACGCTACCACCACCATCCCCGTCCGCATGTCTCGCGCCGTATACTCGTACCGCGGCAACTCGTACGCCTTCAGCGCCTTGTAATATTCATCTATGTCCGTTAAGTGCTTCAGGTCGAACTGTACCTTCTCCAACGGCCCCAGCCGCTTCTTCTGCTCTCTCAGGTCTCGCTTCTGCCGCCACCGCTTCTTCCGCGGCTTATAGGCCCCATGCCGCTTCAATATATTATACACCGTCGGCGCCGAACACGCCAACTCGAACCGCTCCACCAACCGCCTACCTCCCCACGTCGGATACTGCTGCCTTAGCCGTACCACCAGCTTCTCTAACTTACGCGCCGTACGCCCGGGGCTATTCTTCGGCCGCCGGCTCCTATCTTCCAGCCCTTTAACCCCCTCCGCCCGGTAGCGGTCCCGCCACTTCCGCACCGTCTTCGCCGTCGTCCCATACGCCTCCGCCGTTCTCCTTACCCCCTGCGCCTCCGCATGCTGTACCATCTCTACCCGTAACGTAAATTTCCTTTGCTCTCCTCCACATATATCGTTATACTTTATTCGGGACATCGGTACGCCACCTCCGGATCTTGGCGAAAGTAGAGCTGTTTAACCAACTCAACTTTACCATATCCTGGTGGGTACCATGTCCCTTTACTCTACACCAATCGCAATCGGATGTTATAATTTAAAATATCCGCCTCGGACATATGC
>DATKVX010000052.1 GCA_035529855.1 bacterium | reverse complement strand
GGCGAGATCGTCCTCTTCCGCCCGGGCGACAACGCGCGCCGCATGGCCGACGGCTGCCGGCGCCTGATGATGCCGGCGTACGACGAGGGCCGATTCGTGGACGCGGTGAAGCAAACGGCCCTCGCCAACAAGGCCTACCTCCCGACCGACGAGCAGGGCGCGCTGTATATCCGGCCCGTGATGTTCGCCTCCGGCCCGGTGCTGGGCGTCAAACCCGCCGACGAATACCTCTTCGTAGTCTTCGCGAGCCCGGTGGGGCCCTACTTCAAGGGGGGCTTCCACCCCATAAAGCTGAAGGTATCGAAGGAGTTCCACCGCGCGCCGGCGGAGGGCGTGGGCTCGGTCAAGGCCGCGGGCAATTACGCGCCGGGAATGTACCCCAACTCGCTCGCGAAGGAAGAGGGCTACGCCGAGCTCCTCTACCTCGACGTCAACCACGAGCACTTCGAGGAAGTGGGGGCGGCGAACTTCTTTTTGCGGAAAGGCGACGAGCTCGCGACGCCCTCGTTGGAGGACCTGAGCATCCTTCCCGGCTATACGCGCGAGAGCGTGCTGCAGCTCGCCGCCGACGAGGGCCTCAAAACCGCCGAGCGCGACGTGATGCTCCCGGAGATCTACGACGCCGACGAGTGTTTCTGCACCGGGACCGCCGCGGTCATCACGCCCATCGGCGTGGTGAACGTCGAGGGCGAGGACGTGACCATCGGCGACGGCGGCGTCGGCAAGTACTCGCGGCTCTTCTACGACAAGCTCAACGCCATCATGCTCAAGGAGGCGCCGGACAAGTACGGCTGGGTGATGACTATCGGGGAGAAGTAACTCCCTTGGAGCCTTACGTCGAAGCAGAAGCGGCGGGTTTTAAACCCGCCGCTTCTTTACGTAAGCGAACTCGGGGTAACGTTACCTGAACGTAAAAATGATAATGCGTCTCGTATATGACGTCGCCCTCCGGCTCCCCGGGTTCGCTGGCGGAGCCGAACTTCTCCACGCGGCGCCGTAAAAAAGGTCGGCTTAGCCGAGCCTCTCCACTTTAAAGATCACCGGCCTGAACCAATCCGTACACCCGGTAAGAACGGTCCCGGGTTGTTTGATGCCGGAGACGTGGGCGCCGTACGCCACGGTAAACATATCCTTGCGAATATCCGCCCACGCCCAGCTACAGAAACCTTCGGGCGGCGGCGCCGCCGGGTCGATTACGAATTCCTGGCCGTCCTCGAAAAGCTCGCACGGGCCGATGTCTTTACAAGAATCGTCGAGGTACTCTTCGGCCAGGTCCCGGTAGAGGTTACGCTTTAAAACGGTGATCCTGCATCGAGGGATTTCGACGCTCATCGCGAACACTCCCGTCTAATGCCGCGGCGAGACGTTTCGTCGCAACGCGGCACGGTTAACCGGCGGCCTTACCTGAACGTAAAAATGATAATGCGTCTCGTATATGACGTCGCCCTCCGGCTCCCCGGGTTCGCTGGCGGAGCCGAACTTCTCCACGCGGACGCGATACTCCTTACCGGGCTCGAGCAGCCACAACCGGTAAGTCACCTCCGGCTAGCCGTGCGCCGGCACCGGGAAGTCCCCCCGCTCCTCGCCCGCCTTGTACGTCTTCACCACGTACGCGTCGCGGCCGCGGTCCGTTCGGGTTATCTATACAACGCCCTTATCCGGCCAAGGGACGCCGGCGCGACGGCGGTTGCACCCTCGTAGCGGTAGATGTAGCCGTCGTGGCATAGAACGTAAACCTGCACCCACTGGTCGGTGGGCCACATCACGTTGGTCGCGACGCCCCAGGGCCGCGCCGGCAACGTATCCAGTACCTGCCACTCCCGATTGTAATCCCAGTATAAATAGTTGGAATTCCGGTCCACGCAGAACCAATCGTCGTACTCGAGGGCGGCCGACGCCGGCCCGGCGAAGCTTCCCAAAAGGGAGCCGGTGGTAGCGTTAAGGTTCAAGATGCGGTTCTCGTTGCGGCACGTCACGAATAGGCCCCGGCCGTGCTGCGGGTTGTAGTAGGAATACCCCAGGCCGTAGGGCGCACCGCCCGGGCACGCGAACGAACCCGCGAGCGACCCCGCGGTCGTCAGACGGTAGACGTACCGATTGATGCGGTTACTGACCCATATCGATTCGGCGCCGTAGGCGTCGTACGTAATGCCGCGCGCCCCCGACGGGACCGGTACGGTAAAGCTCCCGGTTATGGACCCGTTGTAAGCGTTTAAAGTGTAAACGGTCGGCGGGGACCCGTCCGCCAACGCGTATAAAGGTCCGTGTTCGTACGCGACATCTATAGCCCCCGGCGGCGCCGCGAACGAAGCTACCAGGCTGGGAGGCCAGGATTGCGCCCTCAACCCCACCGCCAACGCCGCGATGACTATCGCGCATAGAAATCCGCGAAACATCTCGGTACCCCCTTTTCGTCTCGAAACCCTAAACCTCGTTAAACGATAACGAGCCGCACCCTAGCGGTACAACGCCTTCACCCGACCCAGCGACGCCGGCGCCACCGCGGAATAGCCCTCATAACGGTAAATGTAACCGTTGCGGCACAAGACGAAACCTCGGACCCACTGGTCGGTGGGCCACAGGACGCCGGTCCCGACGCCGTACGGCCGGGCGGGCAACGTGTCCAGGACCCGCCACTCGCGATAGTAATCCCAGTACAAATAGTTGGAATCCCGGTCTACGCAGAGCCAATCGTCGTAGCCTATTACCGCGGACGCCGGCCCGGCGAAACTAGACAACAAAGACCCCGTCGTTTGGTTCAGTCTCACGATAAGGTTCTCATCCCGGCACGAAGCGAACAGGCCGTTACCGCGGACCGGGTTATATACGGAAAAACCCAGGCCGTAAGGTTTGCCGACGGGGCAGAGGAAAGAGCTCGTAAGCGACCCGGCGGTCGTGAACGCGTAAATGTAGCCGTTAAGCCGGTTGCTCACCCACAGGCTACTAATCGAGTAACCGTCGTACGTGAAGCCGCGCGCGCCGTTCGGTACGGCGATGGTGAAGCTCCGTACGGTGGAGCCGCGGGTCGTCAATTCATAAACCCGCGACGGCGTGCCGGGCGCGAACACGTATAAAGGGCCCCAACCTTCAAAGGCCACGTCCCGCGCCCCCGGCGGCGCCGGGAACGATTCGACCAGGCTGGGAGGCCAGGATTGCGCCCTCAACCCCACCGACAACGCCGCGATAACTATCGCGCATAGAAATCCGCGTACCATCTCGGTACCGCCTTTTCGTCTCGAAACCCTAAACCTCGTTAAACGATAACGAGCCGCACCCTAGCGGTACAACGCCTTCACCCGACCCAGCGACGCCGGCGCCACCGCGGTCCAGCCGAAGTACTGATAGATATACGCGTTGCCGCACAAGACGTAAAGGTAAACCGTTTGGTCAATCGGCCATTCCACCCTGGTTCCCACGCCGTAAACCCGCGCCGGCAAAGTGTCGAGGACGCGCCAGTCGATATAATAATTCCAATACAAGTATCGGGCGTAACGGTCGCCCGCGAAGAAATCGTCGAAAGCAACGACCGCCGTAGACGGCCCCGCGAAACTTGACAACAGCGAACCCGTAGTATCGTTTAGCCTTAATATGAGGTTTTGGTCCCGGCAAGACGCGAATAAACCTTCGCCGTGGGGTGGATAATATTCCGAGAACCCGAGGCCGTAGGGCGACCCGACGGGGCAGAGGAAAGAGCTCAGAAGTGAACCTTCCATGGTGAGTTTGTAGATATACCCGTTTAGGCGATTGCTGATAAACATCCGGTCAGGCTGGAAGCCGTTGCACGCTATACCCCGCGCGCCGGCCGGTACGGGAACCGGGAAACTCGCGTTCGTCGAACCGGTGGTCGTCAATTGGTAAACCCGGGGCGGCGTACCGTCCGTAAGGACATATAACCAACGGTATTCGTAAGCAACGTCCCAAGCTCCCGGCGGCGCCGGAAACGAGCCGACGAGCCGAGGCGGCCAGGACTGTGCTCCGGCGACCGCAACCAACGCCGCGATGACTATCGCGCATAGAAATCCGCGAAACATCTCGGTACCCCCTTTTCGTATCGAGACCCTAAACCTCGTTAAACGATAACGAGCCGCACCCTAGCGGTACAACGCCTTCACCCGACCCAGCGACGCCGGCGCCACGGTAATATATCCGTCGTAATAATAGATGTATCCGTCGCGGCAAAGAACGTGACCGAGGATACCCTCGTCGTAAGGCCGCCCGTAAATCCCAATCGCCAAGCCTAGCGGCCGGGCCGGCAGGACATCGAGGACCTCCCAAGCGCCGTAATAATCCCAATAGAGAAATCGCGTATAGCGATCGACGGCGAAGCAATAATCAAACCCGGTAACGGCCGTTGCTGGGCCGGCGAAACTCGATAAAAGCAACCCGTTCGCCGGGTCCATTCTCGCTATCAGGTTCTCGTCGCGACACGCGGCGAACAAGCCCGTCCCGTGGCGGCAAGTTTCCGAATAAGTAAGGCCATACGGCGTACCCACCGGGCATACGAAAGAACTAACTATCGAGCTCGCCATCGGAATCTCGTAGATGTAACCGTTAACGCGGTTGCTTATATATATCATACGTGTCGGATACCGAGAATACGTAATACCGCGCGCGCCCCGGGGGACCCGCACCGTAAAAGAACCGACTATCGAACCGCTCCAGTACTCGAGTTCGTAAACCGTAGGCGGATTACCGTCAACTAGGGCGGATAAATGCGAGACGCCAAGGGCGATATCCAACGCTCCCGGCGGCGCCGCGAACGAGCCGACAAGCCGCGGCGGCCATACCTGCGCGCCGGCCGCGGCCGTCAAAGCTGCAACCAACATTACTACTAACATCCCTCGTCTCATCTCTGTTCCCCCTTGCTAACGTACCACCCTACCGTTAAGAGCACCCTATCCCTTCGCCGCCCGCAAGAGCGCCACGGCCGCCACGCCCAGCGCGACGAAAACCGTCACCACGGTCCACGTCCCGCCCCCCGGTACGCAGTTCGCGAGCGCGAAGACGAAGCCGCCGATAGCCGTGACGAGCGTGAGCAGGTACGCCGCGATGGAGGCGTACGCGCTCAGCCACTCCGGCCTTATTTGGTCGGCGTAGCGCCGGCGGAGGGGCGGGAAGCCGAAGGCCGCGGCCAGGCTCGCGACCAGGCCGCCGACGTACGCCGCGGTCCGATAAGGCCGCGGCACGCTCTGCCCCGCCTCCATCCAAGACATGATAGCCCACTTCGCGACGTAGATGTAGGCGGCGAAGAGCAACAGCAACCCGGCGATAAGGGCGGCGATGACGGCGACGCTTTTCCACGACGACGTACTCGTAGTGGTCTCGCGAGACATAGCTCCTCATTCATGCCCTATCGTTGAAAGACCGGGGCGGCCGCGGCGCGTTTAAAACCCGCCGCTTCTTATCCTTTCTATTATACCGCGTTCGCCAAATCCACGCTGTTTTTTCGCGAGGTGCATCCCACCCTCGCAGGGGCCTCCGGCCTTAGTCGCCCGTGGCCACAACGGTCTCCTTCTCGAACATCAGCACGACCGTACGCCCGGGCGCGCGCGGCCGGTGCGATACGCCCTTCGGGATGACGACGCCCTGCCCCGGCTCGAGCTCCACCGTCCGCCCCTCCAAGTCTATCAGGAGTTTACCCTCGAGCACGAAAAAGAACTCGTCCTCGCGGTCGTGCTTGTGCCAGTGGAACTCGCCCTCCAGCACGGCGAGGCGCGCCACGCCGTCGTTGACGCGGCAGAGCGTCTGGTTCCACCACTTCTCGGTGCACGCGTCCGCCAGGCCGCGGGCGTCCACGACCTCCAGCGGCCCGTATTTTATGTCGGTATGAATATTGTACTCCATCGATGTTCCTCGGAAGGGGTATTTTACATCCACCCGCGGCGGCGGGTTTAAAACCCGCCGCTACTCATACTTAAATTATCCGACGCTCGGTAAATCCACGCCCTTCTCTTTCGCGACTTGTATGGCTTCCTCGTAGCCGGCGTCGGCGTGGCGCATGACGGCGGTCCCGGGGTCGTTGGTCAGGACGCGCTCGAGGCGCGCCGCCTGCTCCTTCGAGCCATCGGCCACGATGACCTGCCCCGCGTGCAGCGAGTAGCCAATACCGACGCCGCCGCCATGGTGCACGCTCACCCACGTCGCGCCCGAAACGGCGTTGAGCAGCGCGTTGAGGATGGGCCAATCGGCAATCGCGTCCGAGCCGTCGCGCATCGCCTCCGTCTCGCGGTACGGCGACGCCACCGAGCCGCCGTCGAGGTGGTCGCGGCCTATGACGAACGGCGCCTTCGCCTTCCCGGCCTTAACCAGCTCGTTCATCGCCAGGCCCATCTTGGCGCGGTCGCCGTAGCCGAGCCAGCATATCCGGCTCGGCAAGCCCTGGAACGGGACCTTCTCCTGCGCCAGCTTTATCCACCGCGCGAGCGCCTCGTCTTCGGGGAATAACTTTAAAACTTCCTCGTCGGTAGCGGCGATGTCGCCCGCGTCGCCGGAGAGCGCGGCCCAGCGGAACGGGCCCTTGCCGCGGCAGAACATCGGCCTGATGTACGCCGGGACGAAGCCGGGAAACGCGAACGCGTCCGCGACGCCGGCATGCTTCGCCTGCGCGCGGATGTTGTTGCCGTAGTCGAAGGTAACGGCGCCCTGCTTTCGCATCGCGAGCATGGCCTCGACGTGAACGGCGACGGTTTCGTACGCGCGCTTCGTGTACTCTTCCGCGTCTTTCTCCCGCAGCTCGAGCGCTTCCGCGAGCGTCATGCCGTGCGGGACGTAGCCTTTGAGCATGTCGTGGCTCGAGGTCTGGTCGGTGAGCGCGTCGGGGATTTCGCCGCGGCGCGCGAGCTCCGGGTGAACGTCGCCGGCGTTGCCTACCAGGCCTATCGACAGCGGTTCTTTTTTCTTCAGCGCTTCGTCGCGCCAGCGCAGCGCCTCGTCGACGTCGGCCGTCATCCGGTCGCAGAAGCCCTGCTCGACGCGACGCTTAATCCGCGCCGGGTCCACCTCGACGTCTATTATCACGCCCTCGTTCATCGTGACCGACAGCGGCTGGGCGCCGGACATGCCGCCCATCCCGGCCGTCAAAACCCATTTGCCGGCGAGCGAGCCGTCGAAGTGCTGGCGCGCGCACTCGGCGAACGTCTCGTACGTCCCCTGCAAAATCCCCTGCGTGCCGATGTATATCCAGGAGCCCGCGGTCATCTGGCCGTACATGATGAGGCCGCGGCCCTCGAGCTCCCAGAAGGTCTCCCAGTTGGCCCAGGCCGGCACGAGCAGCGAGTTGGCGATGAGGACGCGCGGGGCGTCCGGCGTCGTCTTGAAGACGCCCACCGGCTTGCCCGATTGGACGAGCAGCGTCTCGTCGTTCTCGAGGCGCCGGAGCGTCTCGACTATTTTATCGAAGGCCGACCAGCTGCGCGCGGCCTTGCCGGCGCCGCCGTAGACGACCAGCTCCTCGGGTATCTCGGCCACGTCCGGGTCGAGGTTGTTCATCAGCATCCGCAGCGCCGCCTCCTGGTGCCAGCCCTTGCACGATATCTTCGTGCCGCGCGGCGCCCGGACCGTACGCGGTTTGCTCTCTACCGCCATAACTATCCTCTCCTTCACCGTCAAACTGCTTACGACTGATTATAAAAACCGCCCGCGCCCAGCAGCGGCGGCCTTAAAGGCCGCCGCTCCCGCTAAAGATTAAAATAATCCAATACGCCGCTGAACGGATAATCGAATTCCCGTTCGCTCAACCCTCCCTTAACAGGATTTAAGAGTATATATTTCAATACGTTCTCGAACTCCTTTTCGCTATTTATAATGTTATCGACGTATCCGCGCTGCCACAGCGTAACGCCGGGCCGGGACTTGCGGAACGCCGCCGTCATCGGGCCCTTTTATGGAACGTACGATTCGCGGTAGCATCGCCGACCCGTGCGGCTGTACCATTAAATGAACGTGGTCCGGCATTATGCAGTAAGCATACACGTAAAAACACTCTTCCAATCTAGCGCGGATTATTATCGATAAAAGGGACGCCGTTAACGCAGGGTCTTCGAAATGTGTTACGCGATTTTTCGTATTAAAAGTAACGGCGTACGTAACCGGTTCGCCGTAATCGACTCCCTCCAGCCGCAAAGACGGCCGACCTTTATACTTGGAGTAGTCCATACTTTATAATATCATAACGGGTAATAACACGGCAGGCATAAAGCCTGCCGCTTCCTAATTATCCCCTATATCCAGAAGC
>DATKVX010000051.1 GCA_035529855.1 bacterium | reverse complement strand
CACGTACCGGGCCGATAATATAACCCTTTCCCTAGTCGTAATGATCGACGAGCTAAACGGCTTCATCGCCGATAACGGGTATTGCAACTTCGAATTCGAGCGGTACGACTCGACCGCGGGCAAGAAGTACTGGCGCCTTACCAAGTGGTGGGACCGCACGTGCGGGGGCTACGACGAATATCCGGGCGTCGCGTCGCCGTCGTCGTTCGGCCGCGTTCTGGCGATTTACAACTAAAAAATTATGAAAACGACACGGAAAATACTACTTACGGTTGCCGTCGCCGCTATAGCGCTCGCGGCTGCCGCTCGAGCCGACGCCCCCCTCGTCCGCCACCTCAAAATCGAAGGCGTCGTCAGCCCCATTATGGCGGAGTTCATCGTCGAGGGGATAGAGCAGGCCGAAGCGGACCGCGCGTCGCTGGTGGTCGTCTCGCTCGACACGCCGGGCGGCCTCGACCCGTCGATGCGCAAGATAATCAAGAAGATCCTGGCGTCGAAGGTGCCGGTGGCGGTGTACGTGTGGCCCCCGGGCGGCCGGGCCGCGAGCGCCGGGACCTTCATCACGCTGGCGGCGCACGTCGCGGCCATGGCCCCCAACACCTCCATCGGCGCGGCCCACCCGGTAACGCTGGGTATGGGCGGCGAGGGCGCCGACGAGGCCATGACGGAGAAGATAACGAACGACGCCGCCTCCTACATCAAGAGCCTGGCGCGGCGGCGAGGCCGCAACGAGAAGTGGGCCGAGCTCGCCGTCCGCAAGTCGGCCTCGCTGTCGGCGGAGGACGCCGTAACCGAGAACGTCGTCGACTTCGTCGCCGAGAACTTCGACGACCTGCTGAAGAAAGTGGACGGCCGGAAGGTGAAGGCCGCGGGCCGCGAGGTCGTCATAAAGACGAAGGGCGCGCGCGTCGAGGAGTTTACGCCCGACTTCCGCCAACGCTTACTCGCCGTACTGACGGACCCCAACGTCGCGTACATCCTCCTCATCATCGGCTTCTACGGCATCATCTTCGAGCTCTCCAACCCGGGCTCCATCCTGCCCGGCGTGGCGGGCGGCATCTGCATCATCCTCGCCTTCTACGCGCTGTCGACGCTGCCGGTGAATTACGCCGGCGTGGGGCTCATCGTTTTTGCTATAATACTTTTTTTGGCCGAGATAAAGATAACCAGCCACGGCTTGCTGGCCGTGGGAGGGACGATCTCGATGCTGCTCGGTTCTATTTTACTCATAAATACGCCCGCGCAATACCTGCGGATATCCTGGGCCGTCATCATACCGGCGGTGGTCACGACGTTGCTCTTCTTCCTCTTCGCCGTGGGGATGGGCCTGCGCGCCCAACGCCGCAAACCCACCACCGGCGACAAGGGGATGGTGGGCGAACGCGGCCGGGCTACGACGGCGGTGGGGCCCGCGGGCGGCCAGGTATTCGTCCGCGGCGAGTATTGGCGCGCCACCGCGGCCGAGGCCATCCCCGCGGGCGGGTCGGTGGAAGTGGTCCGCGCCGACGGCCTGTTAGTGGAAGTCCGCCGCATCGCGTAAGTCGCCGCGCCGGCGAACGGCCCGACGAAATCCTATGGCCCACCTCCACCTTCCGGACGGCGTTCTACCGTTCTACTTGTGGGCGGCCGGCTACGCCGTCGTGGCCGCCTTTTTGGTTCTTTCGTGGCTCAAGTTCCTTCGGGCCCCGAACCTGGTCGTCTTCGCCCGGGCGGGGTTTTTCGCGGCGCTGATGGTCGTCGCGATGTCGTTCCACGTCGCGCCGCTGGGGTACCATCTCAACCTGGCGGCGCTGGCGGGTATCGTGGCCGGGCCGGCGGCGGCGCTCCTCGCCTGCCTGTTCGCCAACGTCATACTCGCACTGTTGGGCCACGGCGGCATAACCGTAATCGGCCTGAATACGGTGACGCTGGGCGCGGAGGCGCTCGCGGCCTTTGCTTTCTTCCGCGCCGCCGCGTTCATAAAGGCGACGTGGCCCCGGGCGTTCGTCGCGACGCTGGTCGCGCTGGCCGCGGCTACGACGCTCGCGTTCGGCGTCGTCGCCGTCGGCACGCGCGACTTCGGCGACGTGGTGGAGCGAGGCCGCGGCAGCGTCGTCACCTTCGAGCTGTTCGACGACCACGCGCGACACGAAGGGCACCACGCCGACGAAAGCCAAGCCGAAGTATCGCGCGGCCGCCTCGCCGCCCTCTTCTACGGCCTGGGCTCCATCGGCTGGGTCCTGGAGGCGCTGGTAACGGCCACGGTGGCGGCCTACCTCAAGAAGGCCGCGCCGCGGCTCTTTGGGGAAGCGACGTAATGTTCCTCGAAGACCTCGACTACTGGGCGACGTCGGGAAGCGGGTGGCTGCACCGCTTGCCGACCTGGCCCAAGCTGGCATGGCTCGCCGGCGTCGTCGCCGCGATAATATTCGTCTACGACTTCCTGTTCTACGGCGCGCTGTACGTCGTGCTGCTCGCGTTCCTGTTTACGTCGCGGCTGCCGGCGCGGCGCGTACTGGCGGCGTCGGCGTACCCGCTGGTTTTCCTGACGTTTTTATTTTTTAGCGTGCGGGGGCTCGACGTCTTCGCGGTGGTGTACTTCGCGGTACGCGTGATGACGGTGTCGCTGACGGTCCTCCTTATAGTGGCGACGACGCCGCTGCCGCGACTGTTGGCCGCCGGGCGGTTTCTACCGAAGTTCATAGTCGCCGGCCTCTTTTTGAGTTACCGCGCCGTATTCATACTCGCCGCGGTAGCGCGCGACGTGCGGACCGCGTACCGCCTGCGGGGCGCGCCCGGGTGGCGGCACCCGCGCCGGTTCGTAGTCAATACCGGCCGGGCGGTGGGTTACGTCGTGCTGGCGGCGCTGGAGCGCGCCGAGAACGCCGCCGCGGCTCTCAAAGTGCGGGGTTTCGATGGCCGAATATACCTCTGAGCCGATAGTATCGGTGCGGTGCGTCCGCCACGTCTACGCCGACCGGACCGAAGTCGACATCTGCGGCCTCGACTTCGAAATACGCGGCGGCGAACGCGTCGCCATCCTCGGCCCCAACGGCTGCGGCAAGACGACGCTCCTCAAACATATCCTGGGAATGCTCGAGCCGGTCGACGGCGAGGTGCGGGTATTCGGCGCGAACCCGGCGCGCGAGTTCGACCGGCTGGTGGGTCGCATCGGCGTCGTCCTCCAGAACGTCGACGAACAAATATTGGGCCCCACCGTCTTCGACGACGTGGCGTTCACGCCGCGGAACCTGGGCGTACCGCGCGCGGAAGTCGACCGGCGCGTGGGCGACGTTCTCGCCGCGTTGGAAATCGAGAAGCTCGCCGGTAAGGTCGTGCACTACGTCTCGGGCGGCGAGAAGAAACTGGTGGCGCTGGCCGGAGCTCTGGTGACGTCGCCGGAGCTGCTGGTACTCGACGAGCCGCTGGAGTGGCTCGACCCCCGGGCGCGCGACCGCGTGATATCCTATCTGAGGGAGCTCAACGAGGCGCGCGGGACGACGCTGGTGTTCGCGACGCACGAGGTGGCCGCCGCCCGCGAGCTCGCGACGCGCGGGTACCTAATGAAGGCCGGCGGCGAGCTGGGCGCCGCGGGGCCGATGCCGGCGCTGCTCGCCCGGGCGGACCTCGGCGAATATAGCCTGGTAGCGGTCCGGGAAGAATATCCCGTTTAATAACGAAAAAGAGGAGGAGCACAAATGGGGCGTTTTATCATTACGTTGGCGGCGGCACTGTGCGCCGCGGCGGCGGCGGCGTGGGCCGGGACCATCCCCGACGCCACCGACGAGGGCGCCCTGCGCCTCGGGCCGATGGCGGTAGCGGCGTTCGGGCCGTCCTCGAGCTTCGGCGGCGGCGGCGCCCTCTGGGCCCAATACGACGGCTCCTGGTTCGGCGTCGACGTCCGCCTCGGCGGCCACGTATTGAACCCGGAAAACGGCAACACGACGTCCGTCCGTTGGGAGAACGAATACTGGATGTATCCCTTCAAAGGGAAATTCCGGCCCTATTTGGCTCCCGCCGTCGGCTTGAATTACTTCGCCGACGACGAAACCGATGGGGGGGGAGACCGGCGCCGCGAAGAACGGTTCCTCCCCATAATAGCCGCGTACTTCGGCGTCCGCTTGAACTCGTTGTCGTCGCCGTTCTACTTCACCTTTGATGGCGGTTATAAATACGTCGACGACGACGGCTTCGGGACCATCCGGAACCGTTACTTCTTCGCCCTTAACGAAACGATAGCGCTCCGGGCGGGCTTCGAGGCCGCGTTCAGATTCGACAAAGCTAAATTCGGCTACGGCCTGGTCGACGTCGGCCCGGCGTTCAGCTTCTAAAGGAGGACAAAAAATGAGAAATAGGGTCTTGGTCGTCGTCCTGGCCGCGGCCGCGGCCTCGTACGCCCAGGAGCTCGAGCACTCGACGCTCGTGGGCGGCGTTCTGGGCGCGGCGTCGTACGAGGCATTCGGCGTGGTCGATGCCGCCCGGGAAAGCTCGTACAACGTGGCCTTTCACCTCGGCGCGGACTTCTATCGCAACGACGGGCGCGTAACGCACCTCGTCACTTTCGACCTCGCCGCGACCGAGGGCTACTTCGGCCTGCCGATCAAGGTCTTCGACTTCAACTATAACCTACCCGTCTACTTCACGTCGGGGCCGCTCAGGCCGGCGGTCAGGCCTTTCTTCGGCGCGCGCTTCGCGACCAGCGATAGGGGCGGCTCGTTGGGTCAGCTCGGCGTTCTGGGCGGCGTACGTTTCAGGCCGTCGCCGACCAAATGCATCTTCTCCGACGTGTACTTCGGTTGGCGCGGCCGCTACGGCAGCCTTGAATTCGAAGAGGCGGAAGAGGACGAAGGCTGGAAGAACGGCCTGGCGTTCCGCAACGCCAACACCATCGAAATCGTCCTGCCATTCTGTATATACGTTACGGCCGCGCTGGACTACGACTTCACGAAGGTCGAACCGGCCAGCCTTAAAGACGAAACCGGCACCCGGAAACCCACCTTCAGCGCCGGCTTCGGCCCGGCGTTCTTCTTCTAACGGCGCCGCCGTAATTGCTCACCGGGGCGCCGTCTCGTAATAATCGATCGGCGCCGTAACGAGCCCGCCCGAATCCTCGCCGTTCCCCGGAACGTACGTTGGGGACCAACCTCTCCCCGTGCGGACGAATAGCATGAAGCTAAACTACCTCCTCGCCGACACTCACGTCCACCTCGAGCACGAGGACTTCGCCGCGGACGCGGCCGACGTGATAGCGCGCGGCCGCGAGGCGGGAGTACGCTACATGGTCGTACCCGTCTGCGCCGCGGCCGATACCGCCCGGGCGCTCGAGCTAGGCCGCGGCTACGACGGCGTTTACGTCGCCGCCGGCCTCCACCCCAACTGCGGCTTGCACCTCGACGACGCCGAAGCGTCCGGGATTAAAGAAGCGTTGGCCCGGGGCAAAGAGGAGGGCTTGGCCGTCGCCGTCGGCGAGTGCGGCTTGGATTACCACTTTATGGCGCTGCCCCGCGACGAGCAGCTCGAGCTCGTGCGTTGGCATCTCGCGTTGGCGCGCGAGCTGGAGCTGCCGATAATCCTCCACCAGCGCGACGCCGAGGCGGACCTCAGGCTCGTTCTGGACGAGGAGGGCGCGCCGCCCCGCGGCGGCGTCCTCCACTGCTTCTCCGGAGACTTGGAATATTACCGGTGGTCGCGAGGACGCGGCCTATTCGTCTCGTTCACGGGGAACATAACGTACGGAGGGGAAAGCCGGCCGCCGGCCTACTTCGCGGAGCTGGACCTCGCCACGACGATGCTCGAGACCGACGCGCCGTACATGGCGCCCATACCGCGCCGGGGGGAGCGAAACGAACCGGCCTACTTGCCCCTCGCCGCCGACGCGCTGAGCGCTCGAGCCGGCAAGCCGCCCGAAGACGTCTACGCGGAAACGACGCTGGTGGCGCGGCGCTTCTTCGGCCTCGAGCCCGATTTCGGCGGCGCGATAGTTTACCGCCTGAGGAACTCGCTCTACTTGAACGTCACGAACCGGTGCACGAACGCGTGCCGCTTCTGCATCCGCGAACGCGCACCGGGGGTGGGCGGCTACGACCTGCGCTTGAAGATGGAGCCGACGGCGGCCGAGATTATCGCCGCGATAGGCGACGCCGCCGCCTACGACGAAGTGGTATTCTGCGGCTACGGCGAGCCGACGATACGTTGGGAAACGGTGACGGAAGTAGCCCGGGCGGTGAAGCGAGCCGGCGGCGTCGTCCGCCTGAATACCAACGGCTCGGCGAACCTCACGCAAGGCCGCGACGTGACGGCCGAGATGGCGGGCCTGTTCGACAAGGTTTCGGTGAGCGTCAACGCGCCGGACGAGGCCGCTTACGAGCGGTTGTGCCGGCCGCGCGCCGGCGCCGCGGCCTGGCGCGCGGTAGAGGAATTCGTGACCGTCGCCAAGCGCCACGTACCCACGGTGATAATAACCGCCGTCGCCGCCGAGGCCGTACCGCTCGAGGCCGTGGAGCGCCTGGCGAAGGAATGGGGCGTAGCGTTCCGCGTTCGCCGCTACGCCGAAGGGTAAAGTAATCGAAAAGCCGCCGGGTTCACCGGCGGCGGTTGAAGTCCAACGCGTTCGTTTTTATTCGTCGTACGGCTTGGAGGAATCTTCGCCGGCGAAGACGTCCTCCCAGGTTGGCACGTACTCTTCCGGCGCGGCGTCCCACTCGTCGAGAGGCGAATTCTCGCCGTCGTTTTCGAGTTCGTAGAAGCGGCCCCGCACGTACGCGCCACCCTCGTCTACCTCGACTTCTCCGCATTGGGCGCACTGATACAGGCCGAGCTGAAGCTCGTCCGGTGCCACCGGGCCGCCGCACGCCGGGCACCTCATCTAACGTCCCTCCGGAAGGCGCCCCGACTACGGCCTTGCCCCGTCGCGAGTCTATTTCTGCTGTTCGTAGAGCTCTTCCCCCTTCTCTAGGTATTCCTTGCCCTTTTCGTACTCGCCGATTTCGCCGTACGCCTTACCGAGGTTGATGTATATGCGGTAGTCGTCCGGCGCATACTCCATCGCCTGTTCTAAATACTCTATCGCCTTCTTGGGGTCGCGCCCCTCGTACTCTTTCCTCAAGTAGTAGGCGGCAATCTCGCCCAGGACCTCGCCTTTTATCTTCGGGTCCTCGGTGGACTCGACCACGACCTCGTAGGTCGCTATCGCCTCGTCGACCCGGCCCAGCTTGTCCATAACGGCCGCCTTGGCGTTCAGCAGCATCATTTCGCGGGGCCTCTCTTCCAAAAGCGGTTCGATAATCGCGAGCGCGCGCTCGTACTTCTCGAGGCGCAGGCACGCGTTGACGACCTTTAGAAGGTACTCGCCGAGCGGCGTCTTCTCGTCCCAGTTCGGCCCGGCCTTATCGGCGCGCTTCGCCCCCACGGCTACTTCGTACGTATCCAGCGTCTTAGCCCACATCTCTTCGGCATACTCGCCGGTTTTAACCTGGCGTTGGGCCGCGGCGCCGGTGTCGAGGTCGTATTCGGTAACGTCCACCGATTCTTCGGGTTCCAAATCGCCGTAATAGGTCGCCTTCTCCTCGTAAACTAATCCCAAAAGGAACAGCGTCTTGGGATGGGGTTCGAAAACGTGGTACGTCGCGATGAACCCCCCCTCCGCCTTATCCAAATCGCCCGCGACGGTCTCTCCCTCTTCGGAGACGAATTCGGGGTCGTTAACGATACTAAGCGCCCGGGCGAGGTATCTGTGCGCGGCGTTGAAGGCTTGGGACCAAAAGAATTCCCGGCTCTGGAGTATTTTACCTATTTCTTTTTTCTTATTCTTCTGGGCGTATATATCCTCCGCGCGGGACCACGCGTCCGCGGCCTCCATAAACTCACTCTCGTGAGCGTTAGCGTCGCCGAGATACGCCCACGCCTCCGCGCTATCCGGAGACTCGGCTACCTCTTCTTCCAACAGCTTGATCGCCGCTTGGTATTCGTCCTCGCGCATATGGACAATAGCGCCCGCAACGCGCCAAGACTTCGCTAGCACGACGCCGCTTAGCGCGAAGAGTATTACCAAGCACGAAACGATGATTCTGGTACGCACCGGCACTTCCTCCTTGTTTTTAATAAATCTATCACAGCCAAACTCGCCAGTCAAGAGCTTTAAACCCAAAAGATGGGCGGACAAGGGACGTGGTACTCACCTGTTTCGGGTTCAACGAGGTCGAGGATAATAGGGGGCGGGGTAAACAGGTGCTCGGAGAGGCCGGGCCGCAAGGAGGAGGCGATTTGGAACGGAGACAGGTTCCCGCGGTGGCGGTTGCGGCGGAAGAGGTTGTAGTAGGCGACGTAGGTGTTGGCTTTGGCCAGGAAGTCGCCTAGGCCGTGGAAGCGCTCGCAGCGATAGAACTCGTCTTGGACGGTACGGTGGAACGCCTCTACGTCCGAGTTCCACGTCGGCGCCCGCGGCGGGATGCGGTCGTGCCGTGCCCCGCACCTCTTTACCGCCGCGGTGAACGCCGAGGGCTTTTTCGCCTTGGCGCTACCCACGAACTCCGCCCCGTTGTCCGTCTGCCACGTCGTCCCTCGCACCTTCACCCCCCATCGTTCCAGGTGACCTGCCACGTACCGCGCGAACGTCACCGCGTTCGTCAAAGACGCCTCGTACGCTAACCCTACCACCACCATCCCCGTCCGCACATCCCGCGCCGTGTACTCGTACCGCGGCAACTCGTAGGCCTTCAGCGGCCGATAATATTCATCTATATCCGTTAAGTGCTTCAGGTCGAACTGCACCTTACCTAAAAATCCCAGCCGCTTCTTCTTCTCTCTAAGGTCTCGCTTCTGCCGCCACCGCCGCTTCCGAGGTTTATAGGCCCCGTGCCGTTTAAGTATACTATACACCGTCGGCGCCGAACACGCCAACTCGAACCGTTCCACCAAACGCCTCCCACCCCACGTCGGGTACTGCTGCCGCAGCCGTACCACCAGCTTCTCCAACTTCCGCGCCGTACGCCCGGGGCTATTCTTCGGCCGCCGGCTACGGTCCTCAAGCCCCTTAACCCCCTCCTCCCGGTAACGGTCCCGCCACTTCCGCACCGTCTTAGCCGTCGTCCCGTACGCCCCCGCCGTTCTCCTTACCCCGTGCTCCTCCGCGTATTGCACTATATCTACCCGTAACGTAAATTTCCGTTGCTCTCCTCCACATATATCCTTATACTTTAGTCGGGACATCGGTACGCCACCTCCGGATTTTGGCGAAAGTCGAGCTTTTTATCCAACTCAACTTTACCATATCCTGGTGGGTACCATGTCCCTTTACTCTACATTTAAACCCAAAAGACCGGCAACGCCGCTCCGCCGCGATAAAAAACTTCCCCCTACCTCCCGGCTATGCTATTATCGGTTGACGTAGGATTTGTCGTTCCGATACTACCGCGGGGGGCTTCCAAACCGTAAAACGGACCGACGACGCAACCTGCCGGTTTAAACCGCGCCGAGCGGGGGAAACGAACCCCGTTGCGCGCGGAAGGGAGCTAACGAAATGCCCGCAGGTAAGAGCCTTCTCAAAGGTTTAATAATCGTTATCATAGGTGCGCTCTTGGGTACGATGGTCGGCGAACTCCTGGGCGCGTACCTCCCGGAAGGCGGCGTGAAAAATTTCTTTCTCAAAAGCATTACCTTCGGCCTCGACCCCGCCACCCTTAACCTGCACATCCTGGCGCTGACCTTCGGATTGATTTTAAAGATAAACGTCCTCACGGTAATCGGCATCATCGGCGCGGCTTTTATCCTCCACAAGCTTTAACCGCAGAGAACCGCACCCCAACGCTCGCGAGATGAACTGCAAGTCCTCGGCAACGTTTTTGGCGGCCGGCGCGGCCGTCTTTTTATGCTGCGCCCCGCCGGGCGGCGAAACGCCGGAATACTTCGCCGTACGAAGCCGCGGCGCGGTGGTCGGTTGGATTAGCCGCGACGAACTGGGCCCCCGCCGCGATTCCTCGGGCGCCTTCGCCGCGGCCGAGTGCCGGCTTCACCTGCGGCGTTGGGCCGACGGCCCGGGCGTCGTGGAGGACGAGCTCGCCCTCGTCGCCGCGCGGCGCCCCGGCGAACCGGCGTACCACGTCGCCGGGCGCTGGGAAGGCGGCGAATTCCACTACCGGCGCGGCGGCTCCTGGCACTTCAAACTGATCGACGAATTCGGTAACGTAACCGAAAGCCGCGGCGCCGAAGCCCCCTCCTTCATAACGTTCAAAGGAATCGCGCTTCCCGTCGCGACGTCGCGAGACGGGGGCCGCGCGCCGACCATTACGGGCCTCGACGTCGCCACCGGCCGAGTTTCCCGCTACCGGGGCCGCGGCGACGGGCGCTCGTGGACCGGCCGCGGCGACGCCGACTACGTCCGCGTTACGTTCGGCTCCGAGGGCACGGTTTCGAATTACGTGAACGGCAATTTAAACGTCAGCCGCGCCCGACGCCGGCCGCGGCCGCGCGCCTTCCTGTACCGTAAGCCCTCCTGGGCGTACCTGCCGTTCGTGCTCCCGCCGAAGCCGAAGGCGGTCCGATTGAACCTGCCGTTGACGGCCCGGCTGTCGCGGCCGGCTCGCGTCGAGGACCTCACGAACCCCGGCCAGACGTTTGACGGCGTAACGGCCTGCAACGTCGTCGACGGCACGTTTACGCTGGAACCCTACCTCCAACCGTCGCTCGAGCCGGCCGCCGGGGCCTTCGCGCCCGCCGGGCGAGAAACGTGGCCCGGAATCCAAGGCGCGGGGGAGCTCGAGCGATTGGCGGCGTCGTACCGGGCCGCGGGCAAGACGGTCCGCTTCTGCGCCGGCCTGGGGCTCTTCGCCGGCAACCTGCTTTCGTCGTACGACTGGCTCGAGGTGGACGGCCGGCCGGTCGCCGCGCCCGGGCGGCCTATGCCTCAACTCCGCATCGCGTTGGCGGCATCCGAGGAGCCGGCGACGGTAATCAAGTTCGCGGTGGCCGGCGAGCCGGAAGTCGACGGCTCCGACGCTCGAGCGATAGCCGCGGAAATCCCCGGCCTTAAAAACGGCGCGGAGTTTTTCTACACCATATATTGCGCCGGCACGCCGGCCGGCGGCATCGCCGCCTGGTACGAGAAGACGGCGAAAGAACCGGCGGTCGTCTACACCCGCGGCGAAATTTTCGGCCGCGCGGTCGGGGGCGTAGGCCGGTGCGAGCCTATCTGCGGCGTATCGCCGGATGCCCCCCGCAACCCCGGCCTGGCCGAATTCATAGCGCTCGGCGCGGCGGTAGCCGTACCACGCGAGGACGACGCGCCGCCGTACGAATTCTGTTTTCCGGCCGCCGCCGGCCCGGGCCGCGCCAAATGGCAAGGCTTCAAACCCGTCGTCGCGGCGGACGAAAGGCTACTGTGCCGGGAGTATCTACTCGAGCCGGGCCCCCTGCGCGCCTGCTATACCCACGACGGCATCTTAACTCGGCTGGAGTGGCACGACTACTCCGCGCGGCTGGCGGCCTTCCCGCGCCGCGCTCCCGCCTACGAAAGCCGGCCGCCCGAAGCTTCCCCGACCTCCCCTAGCGGAGCCGAAGGGGGGAACGAATGAAGGCCGTCGTCCTGGCCGCCGGCAAGTCGATGCGTACGTACCCGCTCACGCTCACCCGGCCCAAGCCGGTGCTGCCGCTGCTGGGCAGGCCGCTGCTGGCCCACACGCTGGAGGCCCTCGCGGCCGTCGCCGACGAGGCGATACTGGTCGTCGGATACCGGGCCGAGATGGTCCGGGCGACGTTCGGCGAACGCTACGCCGGCTTGAAACTCGAGTACCGGGTGCAAGCCGACCAGCGGGGGACGGCGGACGCCGTGGCCTCGGCTCGAGACGCCGTCGCGGCCGATTTCCTCGTCATCAACGGCGACGACTACTACGGCGCGGAAAACGTAAAGGCGGTGGCTTCCGCGTCCGGCGCCGCGCTACTGGGCGCGCCGGTCGCCTCTTCCGGGCGCTTCGGCGTGCTGGAAGTCGAGCGCGGCCTCTTGCGCCGCATAAAAGAAAAACCCGCCGACGGCGGCGCGGCGCTGGTCAACGCGGGCCTGTATAAAGTCAACCAGGAGATATTCGCGTACGTCGACCCGCTCGAGCCGTCGCCGCGCGGCGAGCTCGAGTTTACCGCGGCGCTGGAAAAATACGCCACGGCTCGAGCCGTAGCGGTGGTCGAGGCCGCAGCGCCGTGGCTGCCGATCGCCACCCCTCAAGACCTAATATCGGCGCAAACTTTGCTCTGGCCTGCAGGGGAAGGAAGTTCTATAATTGGGGAAGGCTGCCGCTTAAGCCCGGAGGCCACGGTCGGCGGCCGCTCGGCCCTGGGCGCGCGTTGCGAGGTCGGCGCCAACGCCGTCGTCGAGGCGTCGTTGCTGCTCGACGGCGTGCAAGTCGGCGAGGGGGCGGCGGTGGCCGGCAGCGCGCTGGGCGAAGGGGTGGTCGTCGGCGCGGAGGCCGTCGTCGACGGCGCGGCCCTGGGGGACGGCGCCCGGGTGGGCGCGGGCGCCCGCGTGGCGCCCGGGAGCCGCGTTTGGCCCAACGTGAAAATTACGCCGGGGTCCGTCGTTACCGGCGACCTTAAGGAAAGCGAAAAGGAGTGAACGATATGTTTAGATATTTAACGGCGTTGGCCTTAATCGCCGTCGCGGCGCAGGCCGACATCCCGCTCAAGTCGCAGCCGAGCTGGACGTGGGAAACGGCGGAGCGCGCCTACGGCGGCCTGGCCTTCGCCGACGTGGACGACGACGGCGACCTGGACCTCGTCGCCGGCTGCTACGACGGCAGCAACTGGTACCCGCCCATCACCGATTACCACAACATGGTCTTCTACAACGACGGCGGCAACCTGGGGAGCTCGCCCGGGTGGACCTCGGCGCTCGAGCGCCACACCGCCGAACTCGACACCGGCGACGTTAACGGCGACGGCGTGCCGGACGTGTTCGCCGCCAACGGCGGCGCGTCGTACCAACCGAACTCCGTCTATTACGGAAAAACGGGCGGCCCCAACACTTCCCCCGACTGGTCGTCGTCGCAGCCGGCCTGGGCCACCGGTTCATCACTGGGCGACATCGACGGCGACGGCGACGTGGACGCCGCGACCTCCAACGAGGGCCGCAGCCCGACCGACCCCTACCGCCCGGTCTACATCTTCTGGAACACCGGCTCGAGCCTCGGCGCGACGGCCGGATGGCGCTCCAGCGGCCAGGGCGTCTTCAACGGCGTCTGCCTCGGCGACGTGGACGGCGCCGATTTCACGCAGGTTAAGGGCGAACAATTAAAAGGCGACGGCACCCGCCAGGTATTTTACCTGAAGCACGCGCCGCTGCTCCGCATAGACGCCTTACGCCTGGGTGGCGCGCCGCTCAACGCCGCGTACGCCTGCGACCTCTACGCGGGATGGGTTTCGTTCTGCAGGCCGCTGCGGCAGGGTGAGACCGCGGAAATCGACTACACCTATTCCAAGAAGCTCGACCTGGCGGTCGCGAAGTGGTCTAACTTCGACACCTGCGTATATCTCAATACCACCGGGACGCCGAACACGACCCCCGGCTGGACATCCGGCAACCCGGCCAAGACCGACCGCGGCGTCATCTTCTTCGACTACGACCGCGACGGCGACCAGGACCTCCTCGTCGCCGGCAGCAACGACCTCCTCCGCATCTACGCCAACGACAACGGCACGCTGGCCTCGACGCCGGCGTGGACGTCGTCCGGCCAGGTCCGCGTGAACGAGGCCGCCATCGGCGACTTCAACGGCGACGGCTACCAGGACATCGTCATCGCCAACCACCCCTACCGGGGCCTGTCAGTGTGGGAGAATAAGGCCGGCGCCATCGACAAGCAGCCGACGTGGCAGTACACCGGCTCGCAGGAGGTCCGCGCCATCGCCATCGGCGACGTGAACGGCGACGGCGCGCTCGACCTGGCGGCGGGCTTCTCGCGCAAGCCGCTCGTCGTCTTCCTCAACGACCACACGGTGGACGTGAAGGTGACGGCCTTCCGCGCCGCGCCCCGCGAAAACGGCGCCTCGATAACGTGGCGGGCGGAAGGCGCCCGGCTCGCCGGCTTCGACCTGCTGCGGCGGGGGGGGCGGGGCGGCGACGGCGGCTGGACGCGCGTTAATGGCGAACGCATCATCGGCCGCTCGCCCTACCGTTTCGAGGATGGCAACCTCGAG
>DATKVX010000050.1 GCA_035529855.1 bacterium | reverse complement strand
GCGGAATTTATGGCGTTCGGGGTCGGCGGTGCTGTTCGCGGCCGTGCTTTTTTTTATGGCCGGGGCCGCGGCGGCCCCGGAGGGCCAGGGCGCCGATGAAGGCCAGAGCGTCGAGGCTTTCCCCATCCCGGAAGGGCACCTGACGGCGGTGTACGCCGACGTCGCGCCCCGGGTCGACGGCGTCCTCGACGACCGCTGTTGGCGCGAGGCCGCGCGGCGGCCTACCGCCACCGCCTCCGGCTTCACCTACCGCGGCCTGCCCTACCTACTGTGGGCCGACGAGCAGACCACCGTCTACGTCGCGTACGACGAGGATTACCTCTATTTCGGCGCTCGGTGCGAGGTAGACAACGCCGACGATATCGTCGCCCGCATCCTGACGCGCGACGCCAATTTATGGTACGACGATATGTTCGAGGTCTTCCTCGACACCTTCCACGACCGCAAGTCGTCGTACTACTTCGCCGTCAATCCCCTCAACACGCAGATGGACGGGTACTTTTCCGAGGAGGGCGAGGTCGAGAACCGGAATTGGGACGGCATATGGTACTCCGCGGCCAAGATAAACTACGACTCTTGGACGGTGGAGATGAAGGTCCCGTTCCGGACGCTCCGCTTCGGCGTGTTCAACGACGAGTGGGGCGTAAACTTCGTGCGGTTCCACAAACACGACAACGACCAGACGGTTTGGCGCGACCCGGGCGAGAACCTCTTCCGCGTTTCGCGCTTCGGCACCATAGACGCGCCGCCGCGGCGCCAGAAGCGGCCCGTCGTCGACGTTCAACCGTACGTCTCCGGTTCCTACCGCGACCTGGCCAAGAACGAGAAGTACGAACTCAGGCACAAGGAGGGCCTGGACGTCGCCGCGCGCCTGCTGCCCAGCATGACCGTCGCCGGCACGTTCCGGCCCGATTTCGCCCAGGTGGAGGCGGACCCCTACCGCATCAACCTCACCGACGAGGAGTTGTTCTACCCCGAGAAGAGGCCTTTCTTCCTGGAGGGGCAGGAGTACTTCGAGACGCCCATACTGGCGTTCTACAGCCGGCGCGTGGGCGACATCGAGTACGGCGGGAAGTTCATAGGCCGCGTCGGCCCCACCCACCTCTACGCCCTCGGCCTCGACGCCGAGGAATACCTGGAAGACCCGGAGAACCCCGGCGGGCCCCACCGCTATACCTTCGCCGTCGCCCGGGTGAAGCAAGACATAACGAAGTACGCGTCGGCGGGCTTTCTGGGCGTCCGGCGGACGGGCGCGAGCTGGCCCCATAACGACGCCCTCAGCGGCGACGCCACGATATCGTTCAACGACGAAGCCATATTCTCGGGCCAATACCTATACGCCAGCGACGGCCGAACCGGCATTTCCGACCGCGGCCTGGACCTCTCGCTCACGCGCTACACGTCCGGGTTATCGCTGGGCGCCGGATACACCGACCTCGGGCCGCGCCTCGACGTCCTGAAGACGGCCTACATCCCCTACGACGACGTCAAGGGCTATTGGGGTTGGGCCGACTACGACCTGTGGCTCTACCGCTGGGGCATAAAGAAGCTGAACGCCAACGTCGAACACGAGCATTACCGGAATCACGGCGTAATCTTCAAGACGCCGCCCACCAAGCGCGACCCCACGCCGGAGGACGTCCACCGGCTGCAGCGCGAGGGGGTAGCGGGCGAAGTGGGCGTCTATTTCGAAAACCGCATCACGGCGCGCTTCCTGGCCGAGCACAACTATCGCCAGGAGACGCTGCGGCTTCTAGCCCTTAACCCGTTCCACCCCTTCCTGCCGCCGGTACGCGTCTTCCCGACACGCGAACGCTTTGAGAACCGGTACTACGCCGGCACCGTCGGCTACAACCTCGAGGAGTGGTCGTCGGTGTACGCGTTCTACGAGTGGGGAGAGCACTTCGAGTATGGCTTGGATTACTGGGGCGGCGGCTTCTCGTTCAACCCCTTCTCCCGCCTGACGCTGGCCTACGACCTGGATTACGAGGTTTTGACCCATCCCGAGGAGCGATACGAATTTATTATAAATCGGCTCCACGGCGAGTTGAACATAACGGACGAGCTGGCGGCGCGGGTCTTCGTACAGTCCTCCAGCGACCTGGGACACTACGCGACGAACGCGCTGCTGTCGTACGAGTTCGCCAAAGGCAGCCACGTCTATTTAGTCTATAACGAGAAGCGTTTGTACAAGAAGCACCTGCGCGAAGAGATCGGCCGACGGCTGCTGGACCAGATGATATTCTTAAAGGTCAACTATCTCCTCGGATTATAAAGGAGGGCGCCGTGACGGACGAAACGATATTGGACCAACCCGCGCGGTACGCCGAGGTCGACGCCGGCGACGCGGCCTCGCTCGTGCGCGACCTCCCGGAGCAGTTGGAAGAGGGCGAAGCGCTGGGCGAGGCGGCGGCCGAGCCGGCTCGAGGCGACCTGGGACGGGTCGCCTTTTTGGGCGTGGGCGGCTCGGGCATCGTGGGTCGCGTGCTCGCGGCCTATTCGGACCCGCGGAGTCGACTTCCGGTAGTGGCGGTGCGGGAATTCCACGCGCCGGCGTGGGTGGACGCGACGACCCTCGCGGTCGCGATCTCGTACTCCGGCAATACCCTGGAGACGCTGACGGCGGCGGAGGAGGCGCTGACCCGCGGCGCGTCGCTGGTGGCGGTGACGAGCGGCGGCCGGCTGGAGGAGCTGGCGCGGGCGTCGTCTTTTCCGTGCGTGAGGATACCGGCGGACAGGCCGCCGCGGTGCTCGCTCGGCTATATGGCCGGCGGCCTGATGGGCTACTTCCGCGCGTCGGGGCCGCTCGAGTTCCCGGCCGCGGCGGCGGTCGCGTCCCACCTGCGGGAGTGCTGGCGGCGGTGGGGCTTCGACGTTCCCGCCGCCGAGAACGCGGCCAAGGCGCTCGCCCGCGCGCTGCGCGCGGCCGGCGGGGCCGCGGTTTACGGCGCCGGGCCGCTCGCGGCCGTGGCGGCGGAGCGCTGCCGGGCCGAACTCGCCGAGAACGCCAAGTACTACGCCTCCGGCCACTCCTTCCCCGAGCTAAGCCATAATGAGCTCGTCGCGTTCGAGGCGCCCAACGACGTGGCGAAGCGGCTGCACGTCATCGTCTTCCGCCCCGCGCGCGAGGCCGACGCCGAAGGCCGCCAGGTGGACGCCGCGCTCGAGCTTATAGCCCCCGTCGTCCACGGCGTAACCGAAGTGCGCGCCGCCGCCGAAGAGGATATGGCCGCGCTCTTCGAGCTCATCTACTTCGGCGACCTGGCCTCGTACTACCTGTCGCTGCTGCGCGGCGTCGACCCGACGCCGGTGGCGAGCATCGCGAAGTTAAAGGAAAAGCTCGGGTCGTAAAGGCCGCCGGGCGCGCCGTCGTTCGTAGCCGCGCAGGCGGCTTAGCGGCGCCGCGTTCGGCTTTTACTATCAAGGCGTTTAAACCGTCCGCAGCTATGGCTCGGGAGACAGAAGAGCAGGCCGGCGCGTACTCGCCGCGGGCCGCCGCCGTGGCGGCCTTGGCCGCGGTTCGGCGCGGGGCCAGGTTGGACCTCGCGCTCGAGCTTACTGTTCGCGGCAAGCTCGGGCGCCGCGACACCTCCTTCGCCGAGGAGCTGGTCAAGACCGTCGTCCGGCACCGGCGCCTCCTCGACTACCAGCTCGAGCGCGCGGCGACCAAATCCCTTCGAAAGGTCCCGGCCGTGGTCGTAGATATAATGCGCGTCGGCGCCGCGGAGTTGTTCTTTTTAAACACGCCGGCGTACGCCGCGGTGGACCAGGCCGTCGCCGCGGTTAAGGCGTCGCGCTACGCCGGCCTCGCCCCCTTCGTCAACGGCGTGCTCCGCCGCGTCGCCTCGCGGGACGCGCCGGCGTTCCCCGAGGGCGACGACGTCGCGCGGTTGGCGGTCGCGTATTCGCATCCCGAGTGGCTCGTCCGGCGTTGGCTCGAGCGGTTGGGCCCGGCCGAGGCCGAGGCGTTGTTGAAGGCCGATAACGAACCCGCGCCGCTGAACGTCTACGCCAATCCGGCGCGCGCCGGCCGCGACGAGCTGGCCGCGCGTTTGTCGGCCGAGGGCTGCGGCATAACCGACGGGCCGTTCGGTTCGCTGGCGGTGGCGTTGGGGGATAAGGGGCTCGTCGAACTCGACGCCTTCCGCGAGGGGTTGTTCGCCGTGCTCGACCCGGCGTCGTCGCTCGGGCCGCGCGCGCTCGCGCCGCCGGCGGGCGCTACCGTGTGGGACCTGTGCGCGGGCGCGGGCGGCAAGGCGGTCCAGCTCGCCTGGGCCGTGGGCCCGGGCGGCAAGGTCGTAGCCGTCGACGGTAACGGCCGTAAGTTGAAGGCGTGCGCCGCGGCGGCCGTTCGGCTCGGCTTAGGGAATATCGAGATAAGGAAGGCGGACGTATTGAAGGACGAGTTGCCGCGGGCCGACTACGTTTTTTTGGACGTGCCGTGCACGAACCTCGGCGTAATAAGGCGCAAGCCGGACGTGAAGTGGCGCGTGCGGGAGGAGGACGTCGCCGCCGCGGCCGCGACGCAAGAGGCCCTGCTCGCCCGGGCCGTCGACATGCTGGCGCCGGGCGGCGCGGTCGTCTACAACGTTTGCTCGCTCGAGCCGGAGGAAAACGAGCAGGTCGTGGAGAACGTGACGGCGCGTACTTCCGTGGAGCTCGTACCGTGCGGTAGCGACGAGTTCGGCGACGTTTGCGACGGGTCGTTTCTTCGGACCTGGCCGCACCGCCACCGCAGCAACGGCGGCTTCGCCGCGACGCTTCGGAGGCCGCGTTGACGGTAAGAGAAGAGGGTACCGAAAGCAGAGCGCTCTTGGCGGCGGACGCGGCCAAGTTGTGGGGCGCGGCCATCGTCGAGCAACTCCTCGCTATGGTCAGGGGCGTAATCGTCCCGCGGTACCTGGGCCCGGCCCTTTACGGCGTCCTGGGCGCGCTGGGCCTCATCACGAAATACGGCGCGTACCTACAGCTCGGCGTAACGACCGCGGTGGGGCGCGAGGTCCCGTACGCTTTAAAACAAGGGTCTTCCGATCATGCGGACCGGCTCGCCAAGGTAGGGTATTCGTTCAACCTGTTGACGTCGGCGGTGCCGGCGGCCGTCGTCGTAATCTACGCGCTGGCGACGTGGGGCCGGTACGTCGACGTTATCTCCTGGGGGCTTTTAGCGTTCGCGTTTCTTTTGATAACGACCCGACTCGAGACGTACTTCACGACGGTCTTTCGCGCGCGCCGCCAGTTCGGCGCGGCCTTCTTGTTCACGGCGTTGAAGGCGGTCGTCCTCTTCGGGCTGGTAGTGGGTTTCCTGTTAATATACGGCCTGTACGGCGTCTTCATCGGGTTGGTTATCGGCGGCGCCGTCGTCGCGGTAATGGGGACGATTTGGACTCGGGCCGGGGCGGGGCCCTGGCCGGACTGGTCGTTGATGCGGAAACTCCTGCCGATAGGGCTGCCGCTGGCCGGCATCGGCGCGTTGGGGTTCCTTCTACAGTCGATCGACCGCCTGATGGTCATCCACTTCTTTACGCCGCGCGACGTGGGGCATTACATTTTGGGCGTCACGGTGGTAACGTTCGTGTATTTCCTCCCGATGAACGTGGGTCAGGCGATGGCGCCGCGCATCTACGGCCTGGCGCGCGACGGCGACCGGCGCGCCTTCGAGGAGTACCTGCTCGAGCCGTCGCTGTTCGTGACGTACCTGGTCGCGTCGCTCGGCGGCCTGGTATTAATTTGTATGGTCCCGTTTATCCGGTACGTTTTGCCGGCGTACGGGCCCTCGGTGCCGGTGGTCGCGGCGCTGTTGGTGGGTATAACTTGCCAGGGCGGCGTACAGGGGGCGGCATACGTCTTGATCGCGCTGGGCCGGTTCCGGACCATCGCCGTGGCGCAGGGCGTCTCGCTCCTCCTCGCCTTCGCGCTCATCTGGTTAGCGGTTCGCTCCGGGTGGGGTTTGGTGGGCGTGGCGGCGGGGGCGTCGACGGGATTGGTTACGTTCGCGTGCGTGGTGCAATTCTCGGCGTGGCGGCTGATGTCGCAGCCGCTCCGAACGGTCCCGCGGGCTTTCGGGTATTTACTCTTGCCGCCGGCGGCGGTGGCGGCCGGCCTGTTCTTCGCCTTCTACGGCGGCTCGCTCGTCGTCGCGCGCCTGGCGCCCGACGCGGCGCGTACGACCGCGGACGCTTTGAATTTCGTCTTCCGCGTAACGTTGTTCTTGCCGACCGTCGCGGCCTTCGGCTACTACGTGGAGCGCGAGACGGGTTTCGTAACTAAGATGTGGTCGCTCGTAAAGGAGAGGTTATCGGCGCGGGCGAAATAGCGCTGGTGTGGAGCGACGCCACGTTGGCGCGGGCGCGGCGGGAGCTTCCCGCTACGCCGAAAGTTTCCTTCGGCTGGCGGGAGTACCTGGGCGACGAGGCCGACGTGGCGTTGGGCGAGGACGGGCTGGATTACGCCGTCGCGTACGAGAGCTACCGCCTAGCGTCCGATATGACGCAGCGCTGGTACGTGGCGGGCGGCCGGGCCTTCCTGGAGTGGGACGGCGTGCCGGTGGGTGCCGCGGCGCAGGCCGACCTCTTCAGCTTTTTCGAGCCGTGGCTGCGGCTTAGCGCCGTGTTGGACCATATACTCGCGACCCACCGACCCGCGAAGGTGATATTTATCGACGACGGCTCGCCGCGGTCTTCTTTCCTAGCGGCGACGCTGGCGGCGCGCGGCGTCCCGTACGAGTCGCCGGGGGGCCGCCGGGGCGCGCGGCTCGGCCGGCGCGTGGGGCTGGCGGTGCGGCGGCTCTGGCCCGCGATGTTCCTCGCGGCGCGGCGGAAGGCGTACCGCGGCTTGCAGCCGGGCCGCCTCGAGCGCCGCATGACGCGCCCGGGCGCCGTCGTCTTTTGGGGGCAATTCGGCCGCTTCGAGCTCGACGTGTACGAGGAATTCCGCCGGGCGTACGGCGGCGACGTGCCGTACGTCGCGGCTACGATGGCGGCGGCGCGGGCCGCGGGGCGGGCCGGTATTATATGCGACACCTTGCTCGAGGGTTTGCCGCCGCTGCGTCGTACGGGACGCCTGCTGCGGGCCCTCTCGTCGGATTACGCCGCGCTCGAGCGGCGCGGTATGTTCGAGGAGTTCGGCCTCGCGCCCGGCCTCGCGGCTTTCTTCCGCGAGCACTTCCCGTTCCGGCCCGGCGCGTACCTCTCGACGCTCGCCTCGTTCGCGACGGCTACGGAGCGCTTCCTGGCGCGGTGGCGGCCGGCGCTGGTCGTCCACTTAAGCGACGTCCACATGACGGGCCGGCTCGTCGCCGCGTTGGCCGCCCGGGACGGCGTCCCGGCGCTGGTTGTCCAGAACCACATCACCGGCGGCCCGACGTTCGGATACCTGCCGCTCAGCTCGACGAAGATGGCGGTATGGGGTCAGGTGAGCTACGACTGGATGGTGGAGGGGGGCGCGCCCCCCGAGAAACTGGCCGTCGTCGGCTCGCCCTACGCCGCGGTAGCGGCGCGCCGGTCGGAGAGTATCGAGGTGGGAGAGGACGAACGCCGCGCCGTCGTCGTCGCGACGAACAATTACGACGCCGACGTCAACCGCGTTCTGGCGTTGGCCGGCGCGGCGTATGCGAAAGAGCGAGGGGTACCGCTCGTCTTCCGGCCACACCCGGCGGAGTCGGAGGCGCCGTATCGCGCCGTTATCCGAAATAAGCGTTTGGCCGACGCCGCCGTCGTCCGCGACGCGCCGTTGTCGGAGGTATTGGCCCGGGCGGCCGTCGTCGTCGCGAGCCACTCCGGGATAGGCGTGGACGCGGTCGCGGCGGGCGTCCCGCTGGTCCACGTGAACTTGTTGGCGGGCGTGCCGGACTACATACCGTACGTGGAGTACGGCGCCGCGGTCGGCGTACGCGACGCCCGGGACCTCCCGGCCGCGCTCGACGACGTCCTCGCGTCGCCACCGGGCCGCTTCGACGCCGGCCGCGAGGCCTTCGCCCGGGCGTACCTCGGCTCGGAAGCCGGCGACCCGTTCGTGAACATAGCCGCCCTCGCCCGCGAACTGGAGGGCTCGATGTGACCGCGCCCGCGGTATCGGCCGTGGTCGTCAGCTACAACTGCGCGGACCTTCTACGCGCGGCGCTTGCATCGCTGCTCGCCCAGGAGGTCGCCGGCGGCCTGGAAGTCGTCGTCGTGGACAACGCCTCTACCGACGGCAGCGCGGCGGCGGCAAGGGAGGCCGGCGCGGAGGTCGTCGCGCTGGAGCGCAACGTCGGCTTCGCCGCGGCCAACAACGTCGGCGCGCGCCGCGCCCGGGGCGAGCTGCTGCTCTTCGCCAATCCCGACGTGGAAGCGCCGCCCGGCGTCGTGGCCGCGCTCGGCGATTTCTTGGCGAAGAATCCCGGGGCCGTGGCGGCCGGGCCCAGCCTCGTAGGCCGCGACGGCCGCCTGCAGCGGTTCTGCGCGCGGAAAGCCCCCGCGGCCTTGAACTTATTATTCCTCGTCTCCGGCCTGGAGGAATCGCGGTGGGCCGGCTCGCCGCTGGCGCACCGCTACTACCCGGCGCGATATTACGAGCGGGGGCCGGCGCCGGCGGAGGCGTTGGCGGGCGCGTTTATGCTCGTGCGGCGGGCCGCCTTCGACGGAGTAGGGGGATTCGACGAGGGTTACTTCTTATACGGCGAGGACGTAGACCTCTGCCGCCGGCTGCGCGAGGCGGGCGGCGAGATATGGTACGTGCCGGCGGGGCCGGTGCGCCATTACACCGGCGGCAGCCGGCGGACGCCGGACCCGGTCGTCGTGGTCGAGTCGCACCGGAGCGCGGTTCGCTACGCGCGCCGTTGGCACGGCGACCTCGCCGCTGCGGCGGTTCGCGCCGTTTCCAAGGTGTCGTTGTGGGGAAGGCGTCTGTTGTTCGCGGCCGCGGGCCCTTTGGGGGAAGGGGCGCGCCGCCGCGCGCGCTTTTACGCCGACGTGCTGGCGGAGTATCGCCGGCGGGAGAGGGTCGCTCCCGCGCCTTAGCGCAGGAGGCGGACGACCTTGCCCATTCGAGACCACCGGATGCGGCGGTCGAAGCGCCACGGCGGCACCGGTTCGAAGTCCCACCCCAGGCGCATCTCCTCGCCGCCGCCGCTGCACCGCCAGTCGTCGTCCGCGCGGGCGATGGGGGTTCCGTGTTTGGGGCACGTCGTCGGCGTGAGCGAAAAGTAAATAACTTCGGCTTTGGCGGTAACGTACTTGCGCGGCACCGGCCCGATGAAGCGGCTGTCGGCCGAGTCGTAGCGGTTGTCGCCCATTACGAAGTAACGGTCGGGCGGGACGGTGTACGGCCCCCAGTCGCCGCCGGCGTCCGTTTTGACGAACGGCTCGTCGACCGCCTCGTCGTTCCGATGCAGCACGCCGTCCTTTATCTGTAGCGTGTCGCCCGGGCACCCCACCACCCTCTTGATGAGCAGTCGGGGGCCGGTGCGGCTCTCTCCTAAAATATTACGCAAGAAGAAGCGGACCGCCTGCCCCGGCGTCATGTCGCGGTAGGGGAATATAAACGTGATTATCTCGCCCGGGCGCGGGTCGCGGAAGTGGTACATGACTTTCTCCGCCAGGATGTAGTCGCCGACGAGGAGGGTGTCCTTGTCCGAGCCGGACGGGATGACGTTGGCCTCGACCACCCACAACCGAATGACGACGAACGCCACGACGATGATTATAATGTCGCGTATCGTCCTGTAAACCGGGCCGCGTTTCTTCTTCTCCGTGCGCGGGGCGCTTAACTTTTTCTTGGCCATAATAATTTGGGTAGTTTGGTAATAATTAATTTGTGTTACGCCGCGGCGAGAGGTGCATTCCGGCGGCGAGGTCCTTTTCCATAAAAGGTCGGGGGCCTACGCTCTTGACGCCGTGGCGGCGTTCGAAGTAGGCGAGCAGGGCTTCTACGTCGTCGCGGTAGGCGGGGGCGGCCCAGGCCGCGAACGAGCCGGCGCGGCCGTCCATCTTGGAACGCAACAGCAGCCTGCCCTCGTAGCCGTCGCAGACGGCGACCACCGCGCCCTCCGCCGCGGCCGGTATGTCCAACTCCCAGACGAGGATGTCGCCCGGGGGCGCGGCCGGCGGTTTATAGCGTTCCCGGAAGCTCACTTTTTCCCCGACTTCTTATTTTTTTCGGCGCGCGCCGCCAGGTGGCCTCGCAGCGTTTTGCTGAACGTGTGGCTGCCGTCGCCGTTGGATACGAAGAACAGGTAGTCGGTCTCGGCGGGGTCGAGCGCCGCCATAAGCGACGCGCGGCCCGGCGAACATATGGGCCCGGGCGGAAGGCCGGCGTGGACGTACGTGTTGTAGGGCGAGTCCACTTTCAGATCCTGTATCGTCAAACGGTCCACGTCGCCGCCCAGGGCGTATATCACGGTGGCGCAGGACTCGAGCCTCATTCCCCGGGCGAGGCGGTTGGAGAATACCGACGCCACCAGCGGCCTTTCCTCGTCCAGCAGCGCCTCGCGTTCCACGATGGAGGCGAGCGTGACCATATCTTGTAATGACCGGCCCGACCCCTCGGCGCGCGCGAGGCCTTCCGGGCCCAGGACCTCGAAGAAGCGGTCGACCATCATCGTGACCGCGTCGTCCGCGCCGGCGTCGGCCGAGACCTTATACGTATCGCCGAAGAGGTAGCCCTCCAGGTCGTCGCTCGAGACGCGCCCCCGCGGGTCGCCCCGGCGGCAGGTTTTCAGGAACTCCTCGGCCGAGCATATCCCCGCCGCCTCGACGACGCGGGCTGTCTTCTTCTTGTCGTAACCCTCCGGAACCGTAAATTTCGCGACGTGTACGCGGCCCGCGGCCAGCGTCGCGGCGACGGCCGGAATGCCGTCCTCACTGGATAATACGTACTCGCCGGCCTGGAGTTTCCCGTCGAGGCCGTTCACGCGGCAATACCACACGAAGGGTTTCGCCTCGGCGATCACGCCCTCTTCGACAAGAAGGGCCGCGATTTCGGCCGTAGTGTAACCCGGCGGGACGACCACCGTTTCGGTGACGGCCTCCGCCGGCTTGCGGGAAACAGCCGCTTCGTAATATTTGTAGAGGGCGACGAGGGCGACGACGACGGCCGCGACGAGCGCCAGAACGAATAAGCCTTTCTTCATCGGCCGCCCTCGGGTCCTTCATTATAAAAAGGCCGCCGCGACGCGCGCCGCGGCAGGACAGTGGATTTCCCGTGGTTCACGCCGCGCTCCCCTAGCCGCGCTCGCCGGCGTTGGTCGCGTAGTACGAGAGCCACTCGAGCTCCATCGCGAGGTCGACCCGCTTCACCGTTACGTCGGGAGGCGCCATAACGCGGCCCGGCGCGAAGGATAGTATCGACTTCAAGCCGCCCGCGATGAGCGCGTCGCAAGCCTCCTGCGCGCGCGTCGCCGGGACCGCCAATATGCCGATCTCGGCGCCGCTCTCCGGCAGGACCGACGGCGCCTCCGCGATATCGTATATCTTTACGCCCTCCCACGTCTGGCCTATCTTCGCCGGGTCCTTGTCGAACGCGATCACGACGTCGAAGCCCTGCTTTTTAAAACCGTTGTATGCCAGCAGCGCGTAGCCCAGGTGGCCCACGCCGGCGAGCGCAACCTCCCACCGGCGGTTTATGCCCAGGATGGTCGCGAGCTCGTTGTACAGGTTTTCGACGTAGTACCCGCGCCCGGGTACGCCGAATTGGCCGAAGTACGCGAGGTCTTTTCGTATTTGGGCCGCGGTCAAACCTATCTGCTCGGCCAATTTTTCGGAGGAAGTCGTGACGACGCCCTCGTGGCGCAACTTCTGTAACGCCCGGACGTATACCGACAGGCGGGAGACGGTAGTGCCGGGTATCTTTTTGGGCTTCGTCATTACGGCTCGAGAATATGTGAAAAAGTTATCAAACTACCCTAAAAAATAAAGCCGCTTCGGAAGCGCGTTTCCTTAATCGATTATAGACGGTAAAGTTGCCCTTGTCAATATTTTTCGGCGAGCGCCGTCCTTGACCCGGTAGTGCGATTATGATAACCTCGAGCGCTCAAGCATGCGCGTAATAGATATTTCCGTTCCGCTGCGCGAGCGGATGCCGATTTACCCCGGCGACCCGCCCTTCGAGAAGACCGCAGCTAAAAGCAGGAAGAGGGGCGACGCCGCGGAGGTTTCGCGCCTGACGCTCGGCAGCCACGCCGGCACCCACGTCGACGTCCCGTACCATTTCGTCGAGGGTGGCGCGGACGTCTTGGCCGTCGGCCCGGCGCCGTTCGTGGGGCCGTGCCGGGTCGTCGAGCTGGCCGGCGTGCCGCGCGTCGACGCCGCCGACGTTGAAAGGCTGGCGCCCGTCGCCGGCGAGAGGGTTTTATTTAAAACCGACAACTCCGCGCTCTGGGCCCGGGACGATTTCGCGACCGATTACGTCTACTTGACGGCCGCGGCGGCGCGGGTTCTGGCCGCGCGCGGCGTCGCGCTCGTGGGTTGGGATTATCTGTCCGTCGAGGAGTACGACGCGGCCGACGCGCCGGCGCACAAAACGCTGCTGGCCGCGGACGTAATGGTCCTGGAAGGTTTGAATCTGGCCGACGTTCGGGCCGGGGAATATTTCTTGGCGGCGCTGCCGCTCGCGCTCGCGGAAGGGGACGGCGCGCCGGCTCGAGCCGTTCTCTTGGAGGGTTTCGATGCCTAAGAAACGCCGTAGCGAAACGATGGCCGAACTCGGCGCCGAAGTGGCGGCGCTCAGGTTCGGGTGCGGTTTTACCCGGGAAGATTTCGACAAGCCTTTGGTGGTGGTCGAGGCCGCGGCGGGGGAGAGCCACCCCGGCAGCTATCACCTCGGCGCCGTCGCCGCGGTGGCGCGGGAGGAGCTGCTGGCCGCGGGCGTACGCCCCCTCGACTACCGCTGCACCGACGTCTGCGACGGCATAACCCAGGGGACGCCGGCGATGGCGCTTTCGCTCGCTTCCCGCGACATCCTGGCGCTCGCCGCGGAGCTGCACGCCGCGTCCGCCCACGCCGACGGCGTGCTGTTCGTGTCCTCCTGCGACAAGGCTATCCCGGCGCACCTTCTGGCCGGGGCGCGCTTGAATTTACCGACGGTTTTAATCCCCGGCGGCGTTATGCCGGCCAGCGACGACTGCCGGACGTTGGAGTACGTCGCGACGTTGGCGCAGGAGGCGGCGCGCGGGCCGGTGCCGGAAGCGGAGCGTCGGCACTTCGACGAGGTCGCGGCGCCGGGGGCCGGTTGCTGCGCCTTTATGGGGACCGCGGCCACGATGCAGATTATGGCCGAGGCGCTGGGGGTGGCGGCGCCGGCGTCGGCGTTGGTACCGGCCGCGGACTTCGCGCTCATCCGCTCGGCCCGGTACGCCGCGTCGCTGCTCGCGCAGGCGTTGCGGCGCGGCCTCCGGTTCGCGGACGTCGTCGACGAGCGCGCGCTGCATAACGCCCTCGCGGTCCACGCCGCCGTCGGCGGCTCGACTAATGCGCTGCTGCACCTGGCGGCGCTGGCGGCCGAGCTCGAGCTGCCGTTCGATTTGGCGGCGTATAACGAGATCCAGGGGGAGGTCCCGTTTATTGCCAACGTTCGCCCCAGCGGCGTGCACCCCTCGGCGTTTCTTTGGTACGCGGGCGGCGCGGCGGCGGTGATGGCCGAGATACGCGACCACCTCCGCCTCGACGCCTTAACCATTACGGGACATAGCGTCCGTAAGAACCTCGACGACCTCGCGAAGACGGGCTTCTTCGAACGCAACCCGCGGCGCCTCGCCTGCTACGGCCTGTCGCGCGAGGAAGTGATAAGGCCGGCGACCAAACCCCTCTCGCGGTGCGGCGGCGTCAAAGTACTCTTTGGGAATATAGCGCCGGCGGGCGCGGCGGTGAAGGTGGCCGCGGCCGCGGCCGCCAAGTTCAAGGGGCGGGCGCGGATATTCTTCGACGAGCGGGAGGCGCGGGCCGCGGTGAACGGCGGCCGCGTGCGCGCCGGGACCGTTATGGTCCTGCCGTTCCAGGGGCCGCGGGCCGCCGGTATGCCGGAGCTGTTCTACCTGACGGAGGCGCTCGCCGGCCACCCGCGGCTGGGCTCGAGCGTCGCGCTCGTTACCGACGGCCGCTTCTCGGGCGGGACGCGGGGCTTATGCGTGGGCCACGTGTCGCCGGAGGCCGCGGCCGGCGGCCTACTGGCGGCGGTGCGCGACGGCGACACAATAGAAATAGACGCCGGCCGGGCGAAGCTGAACGTCGTCGAGACCGCCGGCGGCGCCCGGGGCCGGGGCGTTCAGGCCGCGCTCGAGCGCCGGCTGGAGGAGACGCCGGCCTTCGAGGCGGGCCGGCGGAAGGGGTTGTTCGGCCTTTATACGGCGCTCGCCGGGCCGGCGGAGCGCGGCGCCCGGATGGAGTGGTAGCGCGTCTTTGCCGCCCGGCGGTGGGGTGTAAAGTAGGGGCCGGTCTTAAGACCGGCCCGTTTTCGAAGGAAGCGGGCCGACCTAAAGGTCGGCCCTTACGACAAGGAGCAAGCCGGCGGCTGAAGCCGCCGGTTAACGGCCCCTTGTCCCCCGGCGACCAGCCGGTCGCCCCTACCGGAACAACGCCCGGATGCGGCCGAGGGAGGCGGGGGAGACGGCGGGCTCGTTGCGGTTGAAGTATTGGACGCGGGTGCTCAGGTCGGTAATATAAACCCTAGACCCGGTAACGGAAACAGCCAACCCGTGAGGGTAGTCGAACTGGCCCGGGCCCCGACCTTCGGAACCCCACCTTCCCAGTAGCGAACCGGAACCCGAGTAGAACCAAACGCGATGCCCGGCGGTATCGGTTAAGAATACGGGCCCCGCAGGGGACACGGTAAGGTAACGGGGCTTCTCAAATTTCACATCCCAACGCCCGAGAAAGGAACCGGAACGTGTGAAATACTGGACATCCTGTCTGGTTGAGCCGTCTAATACGTAGATGCGGTTTTTGGAAACCGAAAAAGCAACGTCGTAAGGATAGTAAAATTCACCCGGACCGAAGCCGATGTAGCCCCATTTCCCTATAAATGACCCGGTAGCCGTAAAACGTTGAATTCTTTCGTTACCCTCGTCCGCTACGTATACCGTTCCGTCCGGCGCGCTGGTTATACCGCAAGGTCTAATTAACTCGCCGTTGCCCCTCCCAAATTGACCCCACTTCCCTAAAAAGGAACCGTTTCGCGTAAAATATTGAACGCGGTTATTATCATGGTCTACGACGTAGACCTTACCGTCGGGACCGACCGTGATACCCCAAGGTCTTTCGAACTGGCCGTTCCCTGTACCTCTGCCCCCCCATAAGCCTTTAAACGACCCGTTGCGATCGAAGCATCGTATCCGGCCATCGTAATAGCCCCCTACAACGTAGACGTCACCGCTCGGAGCTACGGCTAAACTACAACCCGCGCTGGGGGAACGCCACTCCCCCTCGTACACCCATCCGCCCCAAGCGCAAACGGCCGCCAGCGCGCCGAGCGCCGCGGCCGTAGTTATGGCGAGCTTATTCATTTCCCTTTACCTCCTCGGGCTTACTACCCCTTTAAATTAACCATAACACAAAAGTTTCTATAATTCTAACAAAAGAGGCCGACCCGAAGGCCGGCCCCGACGACAAGGGGCTTAAGCCCCTTGCCATACGCACAGCCGCGCGCCCCTACCGGAACAACGCCTTCACGCGGCCCAGCGACGTGGGCGAGACGGCGAACTGCTCTTCGTCCACGAAATATTGGATGCGGTGGTTATTGTAGTCCGCGACGTAAAGGCGGGCGTCCTTCGCTGAAAAGGCCACGTCGGCGGGGCTATTGAATTGGCCGTTGCCCGACCCCGACGTTCCCAATTTACCTAAGAACGAGCCGCTCGCGGTGAAATATTGGACGCGGTCGTTGTGGTCGGCTACGAAGACGTTG
>DATKVX010000049.1 GCA_035529855.1 bacterium | reverse complement strand
GGCAAGGCCCTCGCGGCGTTGGCTCGCTACGGTGAGGCGGCCGAGAGCTACCGCCGGGCGATAGAGCTCGAGCCGGCCTACGCCGGGGCGTGGTCGGCCCTTGGCGGCGCGCTGCTGAAGTCGGAGGACTGGGCCGGTGCGGCCGACGCGCTGGCGAAGGCCGTCGAGCTCGAGCCGGAGGACGCCGCCGCCTGGAACAACAAGGGCCGGGCCCACGCGGCGCTCGGGGAATACGGCGTCGCGGCCGAGTGCTACGGCCGCGCCCGCGAGTTGCGGCCCGACGACGAGACTATTAAAGGCAATTACGCCCGCATCCTCGTCGCCGCCGGCGACTACGACCGCGCGCTGGCGCTCGACCCCGGGTTCGCGGGCGCCTGGGCGGCCAAGGCCGCCGCGCATAACCGCGCCGGCGAATACGAGGAGGCTGTCGCGTGCTACGGCCGCGCGCTCGAGTTCGACGCCGAGTTGGTAGACGCGTGGAACAACAAGGGCGCCGCGCTGGCGAAGCTGGAGCGGTGGGAGGAGGCGCTCGCGTGCTTCGAGCGCGCCGCGGCGCTCAAGCCCGACTCGCCGCAGGCCTGGTACAACAAGGCGAACGTCCTCGTCGGCGCCGGCGACTACGAGGGGGCCCTCGCCGCGTACGACCGCGCGCTGGAGGTGAAGCGCGACTACGCCGCGGCCTGGCGCGGCAAGGGAGAAGTACTCAACGCGTTGGGGCGCGCCGAAGAAGCGCTCGAGTGCTTCGACCGGGCCAACGAGTTGGGCGGCGAGTAAGGTCTCGGTTAACCGTACTCGCATGACCGGCTACTACGAAGGCAAACTCGCTGCCGAGCGGCCGCGGCGTCCCAACGTGGGCTTTGCCGGAACGTACCGTAACACAAGGAGGTACGTCATGTTATCGAAAAAGGTCGATATCTTGCAACTAGACGTCTCGAGGAGGGGCCACGCCAGCACGTACAGCACCCGGTACTTCGAAGAGGGCGTGCCGAAGTACGAGGTCCCGGAGGAGGGGATGCCGGCCAACGCCGCGTACGAGCTGGTCCACGACGAGCTCACCCTCGACGGCAACCCGGCGCTCAACCTCGCGACCTTCGTCACTACCTGGATGGAACCCGAAGCCGACAAGCTCATAATGGAAAACATCGGCAAGAACTACATCGACCACTTCGAGTATCCCCAGACCGAGGTCATCCACGAGCGCGTCGTGAACATGCTGGCGCGTTTGTATAACGCGCCGGAGGAGACCACCTTCGCCGGCACGGCCACCGTCGGGTCCTCCGAGGCCATTATGTTGGGCGTATTGGCGCACAAGTGGACCTGGCGGAAGCGGCGCCAGGATAAGGGAGAACCCTGCGACAAGCCCAACATCGTCTTCGGCGCCGACGTCCACGTGAGCTGGGACAAGTTCGCCAAGTACTTCGACGTCGAGCCGCGCATCATACCGATGGAGCCCAACCGCTTCACTATAAACGAGGCGGGGGTGGAGGAGCGCGTCGACGAGAATACCATCTGCGTGGGCGCGATACTGGGCACGACCTTCACCGGCGAGGCCGACCCCATCGAGAAGGTCAACGACCTTCTGGTGGAGATAAAAAAGAAGAAGGGCTGGGACGTCCCGCTCCACGTGGACGCGGCCAGCGGCGGCTTTATAACGCCGTTCGTCAACCCGGAGCTGGTGTGGGACTTCCGCCTGCCGCAGGTCAAGTCCATCAACGTCTCGGGCCACAAGTACGGCCTGGTTTACCCCGGGCTGGGGTGGCTCCTCTTCCGCGACCACGCCGACTTGCCCGGAGATTTGATTTTCTACGTCAACTACCTCGGCGACGAGATGCCGACGTACACGCTGAACTTCTCGCGCGGGAGCGCCATGATACTGGCGCAGTACTACAACCTGCTGCGGCTGGGCCGGCGCGGCTACGCCGGCATCGCGGCCAACGTTCTGGCGAACGCCCGCTACCTTGCCGAGCGGCTGGCCGGCTCGGGTAAGTTCGAGGTATTGAATACGGCCAAACTTCTTCCCATCGTCACCGTGAAGTTGAAGGAGCCGGCGAAGTATACGGTCTTCGACCTCTCGCACAAGCTGCGCGAGCGCGGCTGGATCGTACCGGCGTATACGCTGCCGCCGAACGCGGAGAAAATCGCCATCATGCGCGTCGTAGTGAAGGAGAACTTCAGCCGCGACATGGCCGATATGCTGTACGACGACGTCGTGAAAGCGTGCGGCGTGTTGGAGGGCGCCAAGACGGAGGCGTTGGCGCCGAAGCGGTCGCCGAGAAGAGGACACTTTGTTAACTGAACCGCGCGTAGCCAGAGCGTAAAAGCCGGGGACGGACAAGATGGATGATAATAAAACGCCGCGGCCGAGTCGCCGGGTGCTGAGCGTATTCACGCTCGCGATGGTCAACGTCGCGATGATCGCGAGTTTACGCGGCCTGCCGACGATGGCCGAGTACGGCCTGACGGCGGTGTTCTTCTTCGTCGTGGCCGCGCTGGTATTCCTTATCCCGACGGCGCTCGTCTCCGCGGAGCTCGCGACGGGATGGCCCAAACGGGGCGGCGTCTACGTATGGGTCAAGGAGGCGCTGGGCGCGAGGTGGGGATTTGTAGCTATCTGGCTGCAGTGGCTGCAGAACGTGATATGGTACCCGACGGTGTTGTCGTTCGCCGCGGCCACCTTCGCGTTCGCCATAAGCCCCGCGCTGGCCAACAACAGGTTTTACGCGCTCGCCGTAATCCTCGCGGCCTATTGGGGCGCGACGCTGGTCAACTTCCGCGGCATGAAAACCTCCGGCTGGATAAGCACCGTCGGCGTCATCGGCGGCACGCTGGTGCCCGGGGCGTTGATTATCGGGTTGGGCATAGCCTGGCTCGCGCTCGGCAACCCGTCGCAGCTCGAGCTGAGCGGCGCCGCGTTCGTCCCCGACCTGGGCGGGATGAGCAGCATCGTGCTGGCCGCGAGCACGCTGTTGTTCTTCGCCGGGATGGAGGTTTCGGCTACCCACGCCCAGGAGGTCAAGAACCCCCAACGCGATTACCCCAAAGCGATCCTAATAGCGACTTTGGTAGTGCTCGCCGTCTTCGTCCTCGGCACGCTGTCCATAGCCGTCGTCGTCCCGCGCGAGAAGATAAGCCTCGTCGCCGGCTTGATGCAGGCTTTCACGGCGTTCCTGGATAAATTCCACCTGGCTTGGCTTATTCCGGTAGTTGCGCTGCTCATCGCGTTCGGCGTCTTTGGCCAAATTTCCACCTGGATCGCGGGCCCGAGTAAAGGCCTGTTGGCGGTCGCGCGCCACGGCTTCCTGCCGCCCTTCCTGCAGCGCGTCAACCGCCGCGGCGTCCAGACCCACATCCTCGTCGTCCAAGCGCTCATCGTGACGGCGCTCTCGCTCGTCTTCCTGCTCATGCCGACGGTGAGCAGTTCGTATTGGATCTTGACGGCGCTCACGGCCCAGCTCTACCTCGTGATGTACGTCCTGCTCTTTGTCTCGGCGGTTCGCCTGCGTTATTCGGAGCCCGGCGTAGCGCGCGCCTACAAGGTCCCGGGCGGCAAGTTGGGGATGTGGCTCGTGGCCGGCGTGGCCGTCGCGGCCGCGGCCTTCACCGTCGCCATCGGCTACTTCCCGCCGGCGCAGCTTCAGACCGGCAACGTCTTTTTCTACGAGGCGTTCCTGGCCTTGGGGATGGTAATCGTGTGCGCGGTCCCGCTGCTGGTCTACCGGTTTAGGCGGCCCGGGTGGGCGCGGCCGTCGCCGGAGGAGGAATCTGCCGAATAACTCTTTTCGGTTTCCCGTGCGTTAAACGAGTGAACAAAGGGAGCGATAGTTATGCCAAGGGTAATCCATTTCGAGATTCCGGCCGATGACACCGAACGTGCCGTTAAGTTTTACCGCGAGGTCTTCGGCTGGAAGATAGACAAGTGGGAAGGGCCGGCGGACTACTGGCTCGTTACTACGGGCGAGGAGTCCGAGCCCGGCATCGACGGCGGGATCGAGCGGCGGGGCGAAGGCGACGTTACCCGGAACGTTGTCGAAGTCGCCGACGTCGACGAGTACGTCCGTAAAACCGAGGCGGTGGGTGGTAAGGTCGTCAAACCTAAAACCGCACTGCCGGGCGTCGGCTGGTACGTGTATTGCGCCGATACCGAGGGGAACGTCTTCTGCATGATGCAGGAAGACCCGCAGGCCAAATAGGTCGTGCCGGGCGTGAGCGGCTACTACGACGATAAACTCGCTGCGGCGCGGCTGCGTCGCGTCTACGAGCTCGTCCCCTAAGATAACGTAAGACTCGTTCAGGCCGACGCCGCGCGCCTCGGCTGCCGCGACAACGTCTTCAACGTCGTCGTCGTTAGTATGGAGATAAACAAAGGCCGCGTCAGCATGAACCCGCAGCCGTCGCCGTAATTATTTTTACGCGTTAATAGGCCGGGCCCGCGTCCGGCCTTTTGTTTTGCCTTCGTGGCTTAATGTGCTATAATTTTTTCAAGGAGGTTGCCGTGAAGACGTTCGCCATTATCGCGCTCTCGGCCGCGGCCGCCGCGGCCCTTGCCGCCGGCGAGATAACGATTAAGAACGCGAGCTACGGCACCGTCGCCTACATCGACGAGGACGGGACCGTCAAGAACTCGAGCTACAGCACCCTCGGCTACATTGACGCCGAGACCGGGACCGTCAAGAACTCCTCGTACAGCACGCTGGGGTACGTCGACGGCGACACGGTCAAGAACTCGAGCTACAGCACGCTCGGCTACTACGACGGCGGCACCTTCAAGAACGCCTCCTACAGCACGCTGGGCTATATGGAGAACGGCGTCATCAAGAACAGCTCGTACGGGACCGAGCTTTACTACGACGGCGACGTACGCCCGGGCCGCGTCGAGGCCTTCATGGTCGCCTACTACTTTTTCTTCTATAGGGATTTTTTGGATAACGGTTAATGTTGGAGGTAAGCGAAAACGCGGGCTTATTAAAAAGCTCTCGCGGATTGTTAAAAAGTAGGGGCCGACCTTCAGGTCGGCCTGCCTTGCCGTTGGCGTAGCCGGCGATTTCTCATATTAATAAGTGAATTCGGTGGCCGGGTCTAAAGACCCGGCCCTACGAGACCGACCGTACCGTCAGGTGGTAACACCTGACGGCACTCTGATATGTCGAAACCGGCCGCTTCAGCGGCCGGTGCGTAACCCGCGTAGCCGTTAACCGCCGGTTTCAACCGGCGGTCGATACCGGCGGCGTGGCGGCCGGCCCCAAAGACCCGACCCTACTTCAAGGCGTCGCCCTCCGCATATTATTATAAAGTGGGGCCGACATTCCTGTCGGCCTGTACGGGTGGCGTCGGATGTTACCATCGGTGGGACCGACATTCTTGTCGGTCGTGACGTATAATGGCGGCCGTCAGGTGGTACCACCTGACGGCACTCTGATATGTCGAAACCGGCCGCTTCAGCGGCCGGTGCGTAACCCGCGTAGGCGTTAACCGCCGGTTTCAACCGGCGGTCGATACCGGCGGCGTGGCGGCCGGGTCTAAAGACCCGACCCTACTTCAAGGCGTCGCCCTCCGCATATTATTATAAAGTGGGGCCGACATTCCTGCCGGCCCGTATGAACCCATATAGCGTTCGGTGGCGTCGGGGGTTTTGGTTGGGTGGCGTCGGATGTTACCATCGGTGGGACCGACAGTCCTGTCGGTCGTGACGTACGATAGCGGCCGTCAGGTGGTAACACCTGACGGCACTCTCGGACCTAAAGGTCCGGCCCTACGTTACCCGCTCCCCACGTCTCGCGCCCCACCCGGGCGCCTTTTTTGTTATAATAAATCGCGATGAGCGTAGACGTAATCGGCGTACACCCGTACGGCGTGGACCTGGGCATCCCGGACCGCACGCCGCCGCTCGGCCTGCTGTGGATCGCCGCGGCGCTGGAGCGCGCCGGCTACGCCGTCGCCGTCTACGACGAGCAGGTCGCCGCGGAGAGTTTCGAAAAATTCCTCGAGGCGACGCGGCCCAGGCTCGCGCTGCTGTCCGGGACCTCGCACGGCCGCTTCCGCGCCTTCGACTACGCCTCCGCTATTAAGCAATTCGACCCGTCGGTAACCGTCGCGTACGGCGGCCCGCACGCCTCCTTCACCGCGCCGGAGACGCTCGCGCGCATCCCGGACGTCGACCTGATAGGCCACGGCGAGGGCGAGGACACCTGCCTCGAGCTCGCCGCCTGGAAGGTCCGCGGCGGCGGCCGGCCCGAGGACCTCCGCAAGATAAAGGGCATCACGTACCGCGAGGACGGCGGCCTGGCGACGACGCCCCTGCGCGAGCGGCTGGCAGACCTGGACTCCCTACCGCTGCCGGCGCGGCACCTCGTCCCGATGGGCCGCTACCGCCTGAAGATGGACCTCCTCGGCCTCCCCGGCACGATAATTATGACGTCGCGCGGCTGCCCGATCTGCTGCGCCTTCTGCTCGGAGTCGTTCTTCTTCGGCAAGCGGTACTACACCCGCGGCGCCCGAAGCATCGTCGACGAGGTGGAGCAGCTCGTGACGCGGTACGGCGTCCGCGGCCTCGTCATCTTCGACAGCACTTTTTCGTTAAAACGGAAACACGTCGAGGACTTCTGCGACGAGCTCGAGCGCCGTCGGATAGATATTCCCTGGCAGTGCCAGGTCCGCGTCGACACCGTCGACAAGGCGCTGCTTGCGCGGATGCAGCGCGCCGGGTGCTACACCGTTTGCTTCGGCGTCGAGTCGGCGGACGAGGACGTCCTCGAGTATATCAGCAAGCGCATAACGCTCGCGCGCGCCGTCGACGTCATGAAATGGGCCGACGAGCTGGGCCTCTACACCAAGGTCTCGTTCAGCCTGGGCCACCCGGGCGAGACGTACGAGCAGGCCAAGAAGACCAACAAGTTCGCCCGTACGTACGCGCGCTACATGACGTTCCGCGGCTACAACCCGGGGGTCCGCATATACCCCGGGACGCGCGTCGAGGCGTACGCCCGCGAGCGCGAGCTGCTGCCGCCCGGCTTCGACTGGGCCGCGCCGTACGAGAACGAGGAGAACGAGAAGCTCTTCAAATTGAAAGACAACGTGCCGCTCTTGTTGCAGCCGCAGCTCGGCGTGAGGGAGCTAAGGCGCCTGCGGCTGCGGTTTTTGCTTGGATATATACTTACGCCGCGTTATATTTTGACGAAGGCCGTGCGCGCGGTCCGCGTGGGCGAGGTGCGCCGGCTGTGGCGGGGGCTGTTGCGCGGCCTGGGCTTCAAGGTAAGGCGAGAGGAAGACCGCGTCCGTGACGTGCCGCTGGGGGCGGCCGGCGACGCGGCCAAACGGTAACCGGGAAAAAACCCCAAGGGAGTAAGTATGGGGGCAGGCGTACTCGCGGTGCACCCCCGCGACCCGGACCTTCGATACTTCGAGAAGATGCCGCCGCTCGGGATGTTATGGGTCGGCGGCGAGCTTTTAAGGGCCGGCCACGGCGTCGAGTTCGTCGACCAGCAGGTCGACGCGCGCGAGCCGGCTCGCGTGGCCGAGGAGTTGCGGCCGCCCCTCGCGCTGATAGGCGGCACGAGCCACAGCCGCTTCGCCTCCTTCGAGACAGCTTCCCGCATCAAAGAAGTTTGCCCCAATACTACCGTCGTTTACGGCGGCCCCCACGCCGCGTTCACGGCCGACGACACCCTTCAAAATGTCCCCGCCATAGATATTATCGTCCGCGGCGAGGGAGAGGAAACCTGCCGCGAGTTAGCCGATTGGGCCGGCGCGGGTGGCCGGCCGGAAGATTTGGGTAAAATAAAGGGTATCTCGTACCGCGACGACGGCGAGGTGGTGCATAATCCGCCCAGGCCGGCTATTAAGTATTTGGACGCGCTGGGGCCGCCGGCGCGGGCCCTCGTGCCGATGCCCCGCTACGAGATGAAGATGGATTACCTCGACGACGTACCGGGCGCGTCGATAATGACGGCTCGAGGCTGTCCCATAGGCTGCACGTTCTGCTCGGCGTCGGCGATGTTCGGCTCGAGGTACCGCGCGCGGTCGCCCGCCGCGGTCGCGGACGAAGTCGAGGATTTGATTACGAATTACGGGGCCCGGGGGATAAAGATCTTCGACAGCACGTTCACGCTGAGCCGGCGCCACGTCGAGGGTTTCTGCGACGAGCTCGAGCGCCGCGGCATCGACGTCCCCTGGGAATGCGAAATTCGCGTCGACAACGTCGATAAAGAATTGCTCGCCCGGATGCAGGAGGCCGGTTGCTACTACGTCGACGTCGGCGTCGAGTCCGGCTCGCAGCGCGTTCTCGACTACTGCGTCCGCAAGAGGATTACGCTCGAGGCCGCCGAGCGAGTCCTCCGCTGGTCGAAGGAGCTCGGCCTTTTGACGAAGGTATTCTTCACCCTAGGCCACCCGGGCGAGACGTACGAGGAGGCGAAGGAGACCAACCGCTTTATCCGGCGCAACCGCAAATATATCCGCCTCTTCGGCTACCACGCCGGCGTCAAGATTTACCCGGGCACGTACGTCGAGAAGTACGCTTGGGAGAACGGCCTTATGCCGCCGGGGTTCAGGTGGTCGGCGCCGTACGTGAACGAAGGCCAGCGCAAGCTTTTCCGCCCGCCGGACAATATCCCCATCCTTCTTCAACCGGGCCTGGGGCTCGAGGAGCTGCGGCGTCTGAGGGTCGGCTTTATTTTAATGCGGGTATCGTCGGCGCGGTTCGTCGTCGAGAAAGTAAAAGCGGTACTCAAGGCCGGGGCGGTGGGGAAGTATTTCAGAATCGTGGGGCGGGGTTTACACGGCCGTCGGCACTAGCGCTTGACGCCGTACGTTCTTATCTGTTAAAATAATATGCCAAAGCGCCCGTGGCTCAATTTGGATAGAGCAACGGACTACGGATCCGTAGGTTGGGGGTTCGAATCCCTCCGGGCGCGAACGCGAGGGCCGCGAGAGGCCCTCGTCGCGTATATGCGAAAGACGTTATCCATCGCGGCGGCGGCGCTCGCCCTCACCGCCGGCTGTAGCAACGTCGGCGACAGGCCGCCGGTAGGGGACGGCGGCGCGCCGGCGTACTTCCCCAACGGCGACGGCTCGAGCTGGACCTACGGCTGCCAGCGCTACTTCAACAACGTCCCCTACGGCGAACCTTCGGAGTATACGGAAACCTTCGACGGCGAGGTGGTCGTCGCCGGGCGCGTCGCCCAGCGCCTCGTACGCTTTTCCCCGGGGGTCGACCAATACGAGATCTGTTTCCTCCGCGACGACGACGAGAACTACGTCGAGGGTTTGGGCCGGGAGTTTTACGTCGGCGGCGTTCCCACCGGCGCCGTCTACTTCGACCCTCCTTGGGAATATCTAAAGTACCCCTTACGCGTGAATCGTAGCTGGCTCGAGGCGAAGCAGCAGCGTCTCTCGCCGTTGTGCCTGGGCCTGCCCGCGGACGTAGATAACGACGGCCGCGACGACGCCGTCGACGTGGAGATCGTCTGCCATGTCGTAACGAAAGAGGACCTCGCCATACCCATAGGGACGTTCGAGGGATGTTATAAGGTCCGGCGGACGGTCTACGCCGTGTTCCATATGACGCAAGGCGGCGACGTCGAGCAGAGCTACGTCCAGTACGGCTGGTTTAAACCCCAAAAGGGTTACCTCCAATACGCCGGCGACGAGATGGGCGTTCCCAACGCCGCCCGGTTCACCTTTCTAACGCAGTTGAAATCGTACCACGTCGTCGAACGGGACTTTTAATTAAGGCAATCTGACAGGTATGGCGGGAGGCGGCCGGACGACGCCGGCTTTTTATCTTTTATGCGCGACGTGCTATTCCTCTCGTATTTCTTTCCACCGATGGGCGGCGGCGCCGTCTTGCGGGCGCTCAAGTTCGTCAAATATTTGCCCGCGTTCGCTTGGCGGCCGCTGGTCGTCGCCGGCGCCGGCGGCTACCACGCGTACGACGCGTCGTTGTTGGAGGAGCTGCCGGCCGAGGCGGAAGTGATATGGGCCGGCCGGGGCCGGGATTTCGAGGACGGCGCGGAAGTCGCCCGGGCGTTCGCGCGCCGGCGGCCCGGTTTTTTCGCGAAGGCCGGCCGGAAGGCCGCGTTGACGGCTCGCCGGTTCTTCTCTTTTCCGGACGTCTACGCGAGGTTCGCCCGCCCGGCGACGCGCGCGGCGCGGCGTCTTCTCCAGCGTTCCCCCGTAAAACTTATTTTTTCTACCGCGCCCCCTTTTACGTCGCACGTCGCGGCCGCGGCGCTGGCGCGCGAGGCCGGTGTCCCGTTAATTTTGGACTACCGCGACGCCTGGGCCGACAACCCTTTCGCGGCGTTCCCTACGGCCTTCCATCGCCGGCGGGCGCGCCGGGCGGAGGGCCGCGTGCTCGAGCAGGCCGCGGCCGTCGTCGCCGTCACCAGCGGTATGGCGGACGCGTTCCGGCGTCGCCTCGGGGAAAACGTCCCGGCGCGATTCGTACCCAACGGCTACGACGAGGCCGATTTCGAGGGGGCGGAAGTCGCGCCGGCCGGGCCCTTCACGGTGGCGTACGCCGGGCAGTTCTACCCGGGGCGTATGCCGTGGACGTTCCTGCGGGCGGCGTCGGCGTTCGCGGCGAAACGGCGTTTAAGCGGCGACGATTTCCGCGTCCTGTTCCTGGGGCCGATGCCGCGCGCGGTCCGCGCGGGGATGGATAGGTACGGCGTCCGGGTGGAGGCGACGGGCTTGCTGAGCCACGGCGACGCCGTCCGGGCCGTACGCGCCGCGGACGTAAATTTATTAATTATCGGTTCGCAACCGGGCGCCGGCGCGACGTTGACCGGCAAGATCTTCGAGTACCTCCGCGCCGGCCGGCCTATACTGGCGCTCGTGCCGCCGGACGGCGAAGCCGCGGCGCTCGTCGAAGAGTTCGGCGCCGGGGCGGTCGTGGAGCCGGACGACGCCCAGGGAGCGGAAGCCGCGTTGGCGAGGCTTTACGACGGACGCTCGACGGCCCCGGGCGCCGTGCCGGCGGGGCTCGCGCGCTTCGAGAGGCGGAACCTGGCGGCGCAGCTGGCCGCGTTATTCGACGATGTCGCGGGACCGTAGTAAGCGGATACTTATCGTAGCTCACAACTTCCCGCCGCTCGCCAGCGGCGGCGTGCACCGGCCCGTCAAGTTCGCCCGCTACCTGCGCGAACGCGGCTGGGAGGTCGACGTATTAACCGTAAAGAATATCCGCTATCACGCGTACGACCCGTCGCTGCTGGACGAGCTGGAGGGCGTCGCCGTCTACCGCGCCGGAAGCCTCGAGCCGTTGCGCCTCAGCCGGCTGCTGGGGTGGCGTCCGCCGCTACCGCCGCCGCGGCTGGATAGCTTCGCCGACGCAGAGCGGTATTGCCGCGAAGGAGCGGGGGCCCCGGCACGGAAGGCCGGCCGCGTATATCATACGCTGGCGCGCCACCTCTTCGTCCCCGACGAGCAAATAGGGTGGCTGCCTTTCGCCGCGGCGAAGGCGTTCCGGCTTCACCGGCGGCGTCGGTACGACGTCGTGTTGACGACGTCGCCTCCGGAATCCTGTCACCTCGTCGGCCTGAAGCTGAAGATCTTGACGGGGCGGCCGTGGGTCGCGGACTTCCGCGATTTGTGGAGTACGCACCACCTCCGCCGGGGCCTTTTCTTCATAAATAAGTTGTTGCATCGGGGGTTGGAGAAATGGGTGTTGCGGGCCGCCGACGGCGCCGTCGCCAACACGGCGGCGATGGCCCGGAATTTCGTCGAGGCGGGGGTGCCGGCGGGGCGGACGCTGACGTTGCCCAACGGTTTCGACCCGGCCGATTTCGGCGCGCCGCTGGCCAAGGCGGGGAGCGGCGATTTCGTCGTCGTCCACAACGGTTCGTTCCGCGGCGGCCGGCGCGCGCGGCCGCTGCTGGAGGGGTTCGCGCTGGCGCGGGAGCGCGACGGCGACTTCGCGGCCCGGGCGAAGCTCTATATGCTGGGCATAAGCCGCGCCGACGACGTGCGGGCGGCGGAGGACCTGGGGTTGAGGGGCGCGGCCTTCGCGGTCGGTTACGTCCGCCACGCGGACGCGCTGCGGGCGTGTTTGGGGGCCGACCTGCTCGCGCTGGCGATGGCCGCCGAGGAGGGGCCCGCGCTGGTCCCGGGCAAACTCTACGAATACCTGGGCGTCGGGCGCCCGTTGTTCGCCGCCGTTCCCGAAGGCGAAGTACGCGACGTTATCGCTAAGGCGACGCGGGGAGCCGTCGTCGTCGGGCCCGAGGATACGGAAGCGATAGCCGACGGCCTGGTGGAAGCGTTCGGGGCGTGGCGGCGGGGCGGCATAAAATATGAAACGGAACCGGCGGTAGTTTCCACTTATAATAGGCAAACACAGCTCGAGACGTTGGCCTCTTTCTTAAAGGATATATTGCAGTAGGTTAATTTGCCTTGCTATTTCGGCCCCGGTATGATAGTTTTTCGCCGTTTTAAATAAAGACGGCGTTAAGATGAGAGGAAATATGCGACGTGCTATTTTAGCTGTTTTGATACTGGGAGCTGTGGCGTGGGCGGCGGGTCCGGAAGCAGTTGCCCCGGCACCGGCGTCGGTGCCGTCGCCTGCGGCGGGCCCGCCGGTAGCGCCTTCGCCGGCCTCCGCCGGGGCCGCCGATAGGCCCGTAACGCCGGCGACCGTAACTTCCGGGGCGCCGGGGGACACTTCCTCGGCCGACGTAGGCGAAGTAGTCCTGCTCTCCTCCGGCGAGGGCGGTTGCACCTTCGAGGTTACCGTCCCCGAGCCCGGCGTTTCTAAGGTGGAGGCCGGCGGCCGGCGCTTCGAGAGGTATTCCTTACCGTACTTCGCGGCGGCGGGCGAAGCCGGCGAGCCGGAATTGCTCGTACGTCGGGTCCGCGTAGCGGCGCCCCCCGAGGCGCTCGTCTCGGTCGAGCTCGAGAGGGCGTCGTTCGACGTGCGGACGGGGGTTAACTTGTACCCGCGGCCGCGGCTCGAGGTCGAGGAACGGCACGGCGAGCAGACCTTGGAAGAGGTATTCACTTTAGACGCGAAGGCATACCGCGAAGGTACTTACCCCGCCAAGCTCGCCGAGCTCGAGGGCGAGGACGTAATGCGCGGCTACCGGTTGTTGTCTGTAGCGGTTTACCCCTACCAATACCAACCGGCGACCGCCACGCTGAGGGTGGTTAAAAGCGTAGTCGTACGGGTATCGTTCCGCGGCGGCGTCCGCCGACCTAACGCCCGGTACCCCGCGCGCCCCGCCGAGGACGGCATCTTCACCCGCGTCATCCCCGCCGTGGTCCTCAACCGCGAGGTGGCGTCGCGGTGGCCTTTCGCCGGCGGCATCGCTCCCGCCAAGGACGGCGATATTTGGGCCACGGCCTTCGCCGATAAACCGGCGTTGAAGGTAGTGGTAGAGGAGGAGGCGTTGTACCGGCTGGGGTACGCCGAGCTCAAAACGGCCGGCTTCCCGGTGGACACCCTCAACCCCGCCAACTTGCGCTTTTTCACCGGCCCCGCTGAACGCCTGCCCCGCGATTTCAACTACGAGCCGCCGGGTCTGACCGAGCTCCCGATTTACGTGGCCGGTCAGGAAGACGGCCGGTTCGACGCGGGTGATTACGTGGAGTTCTACGGCCACGGCTGCGACTTCTTCGAACACGTCGAACCGGGCGAAAACGGCTCGCAGGAATTCTCCAAGAACCGGTTCACGAGGTATAATTTCTATTGGCTCGTGGCGGACGCGGTGCCCGGGAAGAGGACGGTACCCTCGGCCGTCGCGCCCGCGGGCGGGGCGAAACCCGCTTACTTCTGGGACCGCATCCGTCTCGAGGAGGACAACCAGGACGTGGCCGAGACCGAGACGCAAATACAGCAAGAAGACGAATATTGGTATTGGCGCGTATTCAACGCCCCGACCGGGAAATCCCGCGAAAAGTCTTTTACGCTGAAGGACCCGGTCAACGACAAGGGCGCGCCTCAGACGTACTTCCAGATGATGGTCCGCGAGCAAAAGGGTTTACCGGAAAGCAACGGGCCCCACCATACCCTCGTATATTTAAACTACCCGGATAATAACCATATAATAATCGAAAGAGACGGATATACCGCGGACGACGAGACGTACTTCCACGACCGATTCCCCAGTACGTACCTCGTCGATGGCCAAAACGATATCTACTTCGAGGAGAAGGGGGACCGGGCGCCCATCGACTTCATAATGCTCGACCACTTCGAGTTCGAATACCCGCGGCACTTCCGCGCGTACCAGGATTATCTCCATTTCTCCAATCCGCCCGGTACGAACGGCAAGGTCCTCTTCGAGGTTCCCGGCTTTACCACCGACGACCTGGTAGTCTACGACGTTACGCGAGGCCGGAAGCTGACGGTTTTCGAGGTTAAGGCCGAGGGAAACGAGTACACGCTTCGGTTCACGGACGATGTTCCGTCGGGCCAGTGCTGGTACGTTGCCGCGTCGTCGACGGCGGCCGACCGCGCGCCGCGGGATATGTATCTGGACGCGGGCTCGAAGCTGCGCGACTTCGACGAGAACGTCGACCTTATCGTCGTCGTTTACGACGGTTATTACGACAACGTGATGCCGTTGGTCAACTTACGCCGGGCCGCGGGCCTTAACGTACTCGTCGCCCGCGTTACGGACGTCTACGACGAGTATTCGTGGGGATTGTACGACCCGGGCGCGATACGGTCGTTGGTAAAGGACCTTTATCGCAGGGCCATCTACCGCCCGGGCGGCGAGCTCCCCGACCATCTCCTTTTGGTGGGAGATGCCTACAAGGACCATCGAGACAACTACGACAATTTCACCGACCGCAAGCTATGGCGCGAGTTCGGCCGCAACCAGGTTCCGACCTACTACGTCAATACGCAGTCGAACGGCCGCTCCGCCTCGGACAATTATTTCATCGCCATGAGCGTCGGCCTCGCTCCGGACCTGGCCGTAGGCCGCCTTTCCGCGCCGTTCGACGATAACATCGACGCCATCGTGGAAAAAACCGTAGCGTACGAGCGACACCCGGCCAACGGTCCGTGGAACAGCCGCCTTATCCTCGTCGCGGATAACGACGATAAGACCGAATCCGAGGGGGGGGGCGGCTTCTTCACGCGCGACAACGAAGACATCGAGACCAATTACACCCCCTTGGGCTTCGAGGTCCATAAGGAAAACATCGAGTGGTTGAACCGCCGATTCCCCGACTATGAGCATAAAAAAAGCTTCGACTATATGAACCGCGGCGAGCGCCAATATTGGGTCGACAGGATTATGAAGCCCGACTTCCTCAAGGGTTTTAACGGCATTATAATGCACTACTCCGGCCACGGCGGCCCCGAGGTTTGGTCCCACGAGAACCTGTTCCTCCATCATAAAGATAGACCCCCCATCGACGACGTCGACGCCCTCGAGAACGGCCCGTACTTGCCCGTCATCATACAATGCTCTTGTTCGACCGCCTATTTCGACCTGTGGACATGGCAGGAGGGCGACCCGTTGGATTTCGGCCAGTCGATCAGCGAATACATCCTGCAAGCGCCCCGTAACGCCGGCGTGGCGGCCCTGGGTTCGACTCGCCTCGGGACCGAGGGGGGGCAACACGATTTCCTCCAAAGTTTTTACGGATACGTCTTCCCGAACAAGAGGGCGCGGGCGAACGGCGTGACGGTGGGCGAAGCTCACTTGGTGGGGAAGGTAGAAAGCGGCGGGGCGATACGTGACATGTTCGTCTTGCTCGGCGACCCGTCGTTGACGCTCGCGACGCCGAGGCCGGGGTTGAAGTTAACCCCTCATAAAACGCGGGTGAAACGGGGCGAGAAGCTCAACGTTGTGGGCACGTTACCGGGCAACTTCAACGGGAAAGCCGTAGTACAACTTTTCGACCGGCCTTGGTATTTCTATGACGCCGACGATTTGAAAAAAGACATCTTCCGGGAACGTTTACTCACCGCGGCCGAAGTGGAGGTCGTAAACGGCCGCTTCGAGGCCGCGTTGGTCGTGCCGACGGTACCCGTCAACCCCACGCCCAGCTTCGACGCCGGCCCGGCCGTCGCTGTCGGAGAAGCCGCTTCGGCGATGGCGGTTCCCGCGGCGGCCGATAGCGCGGCCGCGGCCGCGGCGGACGGAGCCCCGCCGGCGCCGGCCGTGGCGTCGCCGTACCGCTTCTCGTCGCTCGCGCCGGTGGCGGAGGACGGCGTAATTTACGTTAAAGGCCTCGCCTACGGCGCGGGCTTCCGGCAAGTATACGTTTGCAACGAGGCCGTGACCGTCAACGTCGTGGGCGAAGTCAGCTCCGGCGACAAAGTAGGCCCGGATATCGATATCTACCTGAACGATTATTCGTTCCGCAGCGGCGACCCCACCGGGCCGAACCCTACGCTTTTAGTGGACGTACGGGACGAGAACGGCGTCCTCATCGCGCGCAACCTCGAGGCCATAGACAAGGACGCGGGCGAGAAAACTTTCGTACCGTTCTACGCCCGGCTGAGCAAAAGCGGCGGAGCCGAACCGACGGTACTCGACCTGACTTATTACTACAAAGCCGAAGTGGGCGATTACCGCGCCGGCTCGGTCGAGAAAAAGATCCCGCTGGCCGACGGTTTGAATAACGTCGCCGTAACGGCGCACGACAACCTGGGCAACAAGAGCGAGCGCAAAATCCAGTGCGTCGTGAGCGGGGCCTTAGGCTTGGCGGATATCATGAACTGCCCGAACCCGTTCCGGGACGATACCTACTTCACGTTCGTCTCCTCGAGCGACATCGACAGCCTGGTTATCAAAATCTACACCGCCACCGGCCGTTTGATACAGAAGTTGGAAACCGGCGGCTTGCCGGCGGGTTACAACCAGATCCGCTGGGACGGCCTCGACGGCGACGGCGACCGCATCGCGAACGGCGTTTACTTCTATAAAATTATCGCCCGGGCCGGCGGCCAGAAGATCGTTGCCCGGCAGAAGATGTTTAAACTGAGGTAGCGTGGTAAACGATATGAGACCGTTAATAATTACCGCGGCCCTTCTCGCGATAGCGGCGGCGAGCGCAAATGCCGACGAAAATAAATACGCCGCCGATTGGATGACGTACGGCGCCGGCGCCCGGGCGCTGGGGATGGGCGGCGCGTTCGTCGCCGTAGCCGACGACGCTACGACCCCCTATTGGAACCCCGCCGGGATGCCCGGAGTGGAGCGCGCCGCCTTCTCGGCCATGCACTCCTACACCTTCAACGGCCTCGCCGCGTACGACAGCATTTACGGCGCGTACAACCTCGGCAAGTACGGCGCCGTGGGCGGCGGCTTGTTGATGTGCGCCGTCGACGGCATCCCCATAACCGAGTGGAACGACCCCCAGTCGCCGAACAAACGGCCGGTATTGAAGGGGTACGCGAACTCGGGGGATTACGCCCTATACGGCTCGTACGGCCGGAAGTTGTGGCCCAAATTTAACGTCGGCGCGAGCGGCATCTTCATAATCGGGCGCCACCTGGGCGACTTCGAGGAGGAAGCCGATTCATCCGGCCAGGCGCTGGACGTCGCAGCCAAGGCCGGCCCGTTCGGGCCGTTTACCGTCGGCGTGAACGTCCAAAATATTTATTCGAATTTAAAATGGGATACCGGTAAGAAAGAAACCATTCCCACGAACGTCAAATTGGGCGGAGCGTACCGCCGCGCGGTGGCGAAGTGGGACAGCGAATTTACGCTGGCGGCGGACTGCAACGTCAAGTTCGCGGGCTACGACTTCGCGTCTCAGCTCGCCGCGGGCGACGCGAGCTTCGACTTCTGCGGGGGCGCGGAGTGGTGGTACCGGCGGACGGTGGCGTTGCGGCTGGGCAGCGAGCGTTCCGCCTTCGCCGGCGGCGTGGGCCTCGCGGTGAGGGCGCTCGGCGCCTCCTTCGGCGTCGACTACGCTTTCCTCTCCGACACCGGGCTCGAGCCCAGCCATCGGGCGTCGGTCTCGGCCGCCTTCTAGCGCGGCGCCCGGAGCCCCGCAACCCACAACATACAGGGGTTGATAAAAATGTTCGGTTCTATAGGCATACAGGAAATTTTACTTATCCTACTAATAGCGCTGCTTTTATTCGGCGCCAAACGCCTGCCGGAGATAGGCCGGGGCCTGGGCAAGGGTATTCGCGAATTCAAAAAGGCCTCGCGGGACATTAGCGGTAAAATTACCGAAGAAGCGGAAGACAAGGAGCCGGGGAAGAACGAATCAACGTCGTAAACCGGCGGCGCGGGAAATCCGGCGGGCGCCGCTTCCTCCAATTTAACTCCGTAACTTATGGGCGAAAAATTGCTCGCGCTCGACGTGGGCAACACGTCTATCGCCGGCGGGTATTTCGTCGGCGGCCGCTTCGGTTTTCACGTCGACGTCTCGAGCGACCTGTTGCGCACCGCGGACGAATACGGCGCGCAATTACGCCATTTGGTGGAGCTGAACGGCGGCGACGCGACGGCGTTGCCGTCGGTGATGTGCTCGGTGGTGCCGCCGCTCACGTCGCGCCTGGCCGCGGCGCTGGAGAAATATTTCGGCGTCGCGCCGGTGGTAGTGGGCGACGACTACGACGCGTTGGGCATCGAGGTCCGCTACGAGAACGTGGCGGAGGTGGGCCCGGACCGCGTCGTCAACGCCCTCGCGACGCGCGAGCTGTACGGCGCGCCCGCTATAGCGGTGGATTTCGGAACGGCGACCACGTTCGACGTCGTGGCCGCCGACGGCGCGTACGTGGGGGGCGTTATCGCGCCCGGCGTAGTTATTTCCGCCCAAACCCTGTTCGCCGGGGCGGCCCGGCTCGGCGCCGTCGAGTTCACGATGCCGTCGCGGGTGGTGGGCCGGAACACCGACGAAGCGCTTCGGGCCGGCATCATCCTGGGGGCGGCTCGAGCCGCCGACGGGATAGTCGAGGCGGTGAGGGAGGAGAGGGGGGAGCGCGGCGCCCTGGTCGCGACCGGCGGCCTGGCCAACGTGGTAGCTCCCGTCATGAAGACGGCGCCGCGCGTCGACCTGGACCTGACGTTGAAAGGGCTCGCGCGGTCTTATGAGCGGTTGGGCGGCGCGACGTAAGATGGAGACTATGAGACGTCGTACGGTCATTTGGCTCGCGGCGGCCGTCCTTATTTCCACGGCCGCGTGCCGCCGCGGCGGGGAAGAGGGCGCCGGGAGCGCGGCCCCGGCGGAAGGGTATACGCCGCCGCCGGTGGAATACGTCGTCGGCAGAATGAACGTGGACGACGAAGCCGCGGAGCCGTCGGTGCGGATGAACATAGCCGTCGACCCGTCGACGCCGACCAAGGATATCGAGCGGCTTTTGAACTACTTCGACAGGGAGCGGTACGACGGGTACGATGTCGTCTGGGTGGACGTCTACTTCGACGCGGCCAAGGCGCGTTCGCCCGAGGCGGATACGCTGGCGCTGGTGGCGACGCTGCGCGTGAACCGTCCCGGGTTCCGCGAGCTCAAGCTCTCGGAAGATCTATTGGAGCCGGAGGGTACGACCGGCGGCCGACCCGAAGTCACCACCCAGACCGAAGAGACGCTATACCTCGGCCGGCGCGGCCGGATGTTCGGCTCGAATAAGCAGGCGCAAACACTCGTCGACCTGATGGAAGATAAACCCGGCTACGCCATATACCGCGTCGTTTGGCAAAGCCCCGGCAACACCGAATTAACGTACAGCGTCGAGCAGGAGATGTTGGTACGCGTACGGTCCGGCGTATCGCGGGAAACGTGGACCGAGATGTCGTACGAGGGCGTGAAACGCGCCGCGCGCGGAGCCGGCTTCGGCGGTAAGCGGCGCCACGGCGCCAACTACGTCTACATTCGGGAGGCGGGGGGCGAAGCCGGACGCGGAGGTGAGTGACGCCCTAGCTTGCTTGCGCGCGACGTATGCGTCGGCATCACGACGACCCTCCCCATCGAGGTCCTTTGGGCGGCGGGTCGCGCGCCGGTAGACCTCAATAATTTATTCATAGCGCGCGGCGACGCCGAACGCGCGCTGCTGGAGGCCGAAGCGGTAGGTTTCCCGCGTAGTACCTGCGCCTGGGTAAAAGGTATCTACGCGACCGTCAAGGCCGAGGGTTTGGCGCGCGTCGTCGTCGTGACGGGCGGCGACTGTTCCAACGCCGCGGCGCTGGGCGAGGTCCTGGCGGACGAGGGCGTCGACGTCGTCACGTTCGCGTTCCCGGCTGAACCCGAACGCCGGGCGATGGCCCGGGAAATAGAAAAGCTCGCCCGCCGATTCGAAACGACCGTCGGCGCGGCCGAAGAGGTATTCGCGCGGCTTTCCCGGAGCCGGGCGCTCCTGGCGGAGATGGACGAGCTGACGTGGCGCGAGGGCGCCGTGTCCGGCCGCGAGAACTTCGACTGGCTGCTGAAAGCGTGCGACTTCGGCGCCGGGGCGGAAGAATTTGAAGAGAAAGCCGCGCGGTTTTTGGCGGAAGCGCGGGGCCGGCGCGGGCAAACCAAGCGCGTGCGGCTGGGCGTGGCCGGCGTTCCCCCCATCAACGACGACCTCTTCGAGTTCCTGGAGGGCCTGGAGGCCGCGGTCGTATTTAACGAGCTGCCGCGGCAATTCGCGCTTTTGGCGGGCGGCGACGACCTGGCCGACGCGTACACACGTTATACCTACCCCTACGGCGCCGGGCCGCGCATAGCCGACATATTGAGAGAGGCGGAACGCCGCGACGTACACGGCCTGGTGCATTACGTCCAATCCTTCTGCTACCGCGGGATCCAGGACATTCTCGTACGCCGCGCGGTTTCTATTCCGGTGTTAACGTTGGAGGGGGAGCGGCCCGGGCCGCTGTCGGCGCAGCAGCGGCTTAGGCTCGAGACCTTCGTCGAGATGTTGGCCGGCGACGCGCACTGACGGCGTCGGGCGAGCCGTTTGGTCGCGGTTGCGGCGAACGGAAAGCAGCGCCGGGGGCCCGGCTAGTCATCTCCTAAATTAGAAGAAAAGATGAGGAGTATTATTTGACACCGGCGGCGAATTAGGTTATAATGATATTAATAATCATTATCAATAGGAGGTTTGGATGCGGAAAAAGGTTTTAGGGCTCGCGGCTTTGCTCGCGACGTGTGTCGCAACGGCGTCGGCGGCGATGCTGCCCATTACGACCGCCGAGCTGGCGGGCCACGCAACGTTGGTCGTTGCCGGGACGGTACAAGACGTTACGTCGTACCCGCCCGACGCCGCCGGGATAATTTATTCCGAGGCGGAGGTCCGCGTAAGCGACGTCGTCGTAGGCGCGACCGCGGCCGAGTACGTTACGGTGCGGTACATAGGCGGCGAATACGCCGGCCTGGCGCTCGTAATTATGGAGGAGCCGACGTTCGAGGTAGGCGAAGATGTGGTCGTATTCCTCGCCCCCGCCGAGGGCGGCGGGTTCAAATGCCCGGACGGCGCCCAGGGTAAAATGTCGGTGGTCGACGGAACCGTTCTGCCGGCCGGAAAGACGTTAAACGAATTCTTTGCCGAAGTGGCGGCGGCCGCGAGCCGTTAGGCCCTGCGCGAAAGGTGGTTACGTGAAAAAGGTATTTTTGGTCGCTCTGATAATCGCCGTAGCGGCCCCGGCGTTCGGCTACAAGGTCTTCTATTACGGCGGCAAGATATGCAAGCACGGCAAAGAGCAGATCCCCTGGACGGTGAGGTTCAACAACCTCGGCACGCCGGATTGCGATAACGAGTTTACCGCGCTCGCGGCGGCGCTCAATACCTGGTCGAACGTACGGTGCCAGTGGTACCGCAATAGACGCGGCGCTAATACGAGCACGTTAAACACGGGCTTAGACGGCATCAATCTTTGCGTGTGGTACGAGCCCGGCTACTCGGGCCAGGGGCCCTGGCCGTGGGCGACGGGCGCTATCGCCGTGAACATCTTCTGGCTCCAGGACGCGGGTACGTTCTATAGGGTAGTCGAAAACGACGTATGCTTTAACGGCCATAACTTCAAGTGGTCCGACAAGGGCGAAGCTTTTCGTATGGACGTTCAGAACATCGCGACCCACGAGTTCGGCCACAACCTCGTACTCGCCGACCTGTACGACCCGGAATCCCGGGAATTCACCATGTACGGCTATTCCTCCGCGGGCGAAACGAAGAAGCGCACGCTGGAGGGCGACGACAAAAGGGGCATCCGCTTCATATACGGCAGCGACGAGATTATGCTCGAGTCGTTCGCGGCGACGGCGCGCGAGGGCCGGGTGCTGGTGACGTGGAAGGTCTCGCGGGAAGTGAACCACGCCGGCTACAACCTCTACCGCTTGGAGGACGTGGGCGGCGCCGCGGACTACGTGAAGTTGAACCGGGCGCTGGTCGTCGGGCGGTCGCCGTACGAGTTCGAGGACGGCGGCGTGAAAGCGGGCGCGGCCTACAAGTACCTGCTGGAGGCGGTGGACCTGAGCGGCGGCAAGGAGCGGTTCGGGCCG
>DATKVX010000048.1 GCA_035529855.1 bacterium | reverse complement strand
CGGCCAAGCCGTAGTGATAAGAGGTCCCTATGTTGGGGAACGAAGCCACCAGGTCGCCTAAGTCGGCCGAGGCCGTGCCCGCGAGCAACGCGAGCGCTAACAAAAATAGAATGCCCTTACGCAAATTTATTCACCTCCTTTAACGTTTTCATTATTAAAAACTAACAAACGTGTTCCTGAAATGCAAGCTTTTTCTGTCCGTTTTCTCGAGAAAAAATTTACCGTTTTTATGGCTTTTTGGCCTACACCTACGACGATAAGACCTCGTAAATTTTGAAGATGCGTACACTCACCGTTAGGCCTACGATACCGGTCGGCCGACGGCGGACGCCGCGGCCGTTGTTGCACATTGCCTGCGTATGTGCTAAAATCGCCGAAATTAAGGCGAGGTTTTTATGGCGAAGAAGAAAGGCACGATTCTATCCGGCATGCGGCCTACCGGCCCGCTTCACCTCGGCAACCTGGCGGGCGCCCTCACGAACTGGGTCGCGCTGCAGGGCGAGTACGACTGTTTCTACGAGATAGCGGACCTCCACGCGTTGACGGACCGTACCGATACGTCGGCGATACCGGAGGACCGCCTCGAGGTATTGCTCGATTGGCTCGCCGCCGGCCTCGAGCCCGAACGCTCGGTCCTCTTTATCCAATCCGAAGTCCCGGAGCACGCTTTACTCTACACCTTGTTGGGTATGTTCGTCCCGGTGTCCTGGCTGGAGCGCGTCCCGACGTACAAAGAGAAGATTAGGGAATTGGGCCTCGGCGAGTCGGCCTCCTTCGGCCTTTTGGGATATCCCGTCCTTCAGGCGGTGGATATAATTATCTACAAGGCGAACGCCGTCCCGGTGGGCGAGGACCAATTGCCGCATCTGGAGCTCAGCCGCGAGATGGCGCGGCGCTTCAACCACCTCTACGGCGAGGTCTTCGTGGAGCCGCAGGCGCTGCTCACGAAGACGGCGCGCCTCCCCGGCACCGACGGCCGTAAGATGTCGAAATCGTACGGCAACGCCATCTTTATTAAGGACCCGCCGGGGGAGGTAGAAAAGAAGATAAAGATGATGTTCACCGACCCCAAGCGCGTCTATCGCCGCGACGCGGGCCACCCCGACCGGTGCAACGTCTACCTCTACCGCCGGCTGTACGAGGCGGCGGCCGCGGAGGAGATTTACGAGGATTGCAAGCACGCCCGCATCGGCTGCACGGACTGCAAGTTAGCGCTGGCGCGGGCCGTAAATGAATACCTCGAGCCCATCCGGCAAAAAAGGGCGGAGTTCGCGCGGCGGCCCGATTACCTGCGCGACGTGCTCGACGACGGCGCGCGGCGCGCGCGCGAAGTGGCGAAGCCGACCTGCGACCAGGCGTACGACGCGGTGCGTTTAACCAGGGCGAGGCGAGGGTAGACGGTGACGGACTACCGCGTACGACTGCCTGTTTACGAAGGTCCCCTCGACCTCTTGTTGTTCCTCATCGGGGAGGATGAGCTTGACATTTACGACATCCCCATCGCCCGGGTAACCGAGCAGTACATAGCGTACCTCGAGTTGATGCAAGAGCTCGACCTCGCCGTCGCGGGCGAGTTCTTCGTTATGGCCGCCACCTTAATGGAAATAAAATCGGCGATGCTCCTTCCGCGCGGCGACGTTCCGAAGGCCGAAGGGTTGGAAGACCCGCGCGCGTTGTTGGTGGCGCAGCTCCTCGAGTACCAACGGTTCAAGGGCGCCGCCGGCGAGTTGGCCGCCCGCGAGGCGGAGCAGTCGTCGAAGTACCCCGCCGGCGGCGACGGCCGCTTCAGCGGCGGGGCGGCCTCCGGCGAGTCGATATTCATCCTCCTCGACGCGTTCCGCGGCGTATTGGCGCGCGCGCCCGAAGCGCGCGACGTGGTCCCGGGACTTCGCGGCCCGACGATCGAGGACCGGCTGGCGTACGTCCGACGCCGCCTCAAGGACGCCGGCGGCCGCGTCCGCTTCGACGCGCTCTTCGAAGGGCCGCGCATCGTTATAATCGTAACCTTTCTCGCTTTACTCGAGCTTTTGCGGGCCGGCGAGTGCCGCGTCCGTCAAGACCGTACTTTCGACGAAATATGGATATACCCGACGTTGGCGCTGGTATGAACGCGGACGACGAACGACAGGACCTGCCCCTCAAGAACGTAGTCGAGGCGGTGCTGTTCGTCGCGCCGGACCCGTTGCCCCTAAAAAAACTCGCCGCCCTGACCGGCGCCTCGCCGGACGAGCTCCGGACGGTAATCGGGGAACTCCAGGGGGAATACGCGGGCCGCGGCGTCGAGCTGGCGTACGTGGGGGGCGGGTACCGCTTCTACTCCCGGCCCGAGTACGCGCCCTGGGCCAAGCAGGTTCTACCCATCGAGAGGGGCCCCCGGTTGAGCCGGGCCGCGGTCGAGACGCTGGCGATAGTCGCCTACCGGCAGCCCCTAACGCGCGTCGCCGTCGAGGAGGTCCGGGGCGTCAACAGCGACGCTGTTTTAAAGACTTTACTCGATAAAAAGTTGATTATTACCGACGGCCGCGAAGACGCGCCCGGGCGCCCCTTCCGATATCGCACCACGAAGAAATTCCTCCAACACTTCGGCCTTGCCGCCCTGAACGACCTCCCGTCGCTGGAAGAGCCCGAGACGGGGGGGTAGCTGTAGGAAACGGTTGTTCGATAGGTTTATAGTTATTTACTACAAGGTAAACTTAAGATGGTAAATAACCGGGATCGTTATTTGAACGGGACTACCAGGCTTATTAAAAGCGAGCCGGAAGGTAGCCGTATAATCGTCGGCGACGCCAGGGTTTTATTAAAGGAACTGCCGTCGGAGAATTTCCGGTGTTGCATTACGAGCCCTCCGTATTGGGGAACGCGCGATTACCGTGTTGAAGGCCAGATCGGTTCCGAGGAATACTTGCCGGATTACTTAACGAATTTAGGGGATGTTTTTAAAGAAGTTAAGAGGGTTTTAACGAACGACGGTTTGTTATGGTTAAACTTAGGCGATACATATACTAGCGGCGATCGAAATAGAAGAGCTCCTGATAAAAAGAACCCGGCGCGGGCAATGGATTATAGGCCTCCCACGCCCGAAGGCTTGAAACCGAAAGACCTTATTGGCGTACCTTGGCGTGTCGCTTTTTATTTACAAGAGCGGGGGTGGTACCTCCGTTCGGATATCATTTGGTATAAACCCAACTGCCAACCCGAGTCCGTAAAAGACCGGCCTACGCGCGCCCACGAATACATATTTATGTTTTCAAAATCGGAAAAATATTTTTACGACTACGACGCCATGCAAGAAGTCGCGGGCCCGAACGGGAAGCCTCGGAATAAAAGGACCGTTTGGCGCTTAAAAACTGTGGCTTTCCCGGGGGCACACTTCGCTACCTTTCCCCCCGGTCTTATCGAACCCTGTATATCGGCGTCTACTGAACCCGGAGATTCGGTTTTAGACCCGTTTTTCGGGTCCGGGACCGTCGGTGAAGTGTGTTTGAAATTTAACCGTAAATTCGCGGGGATTGAGCTTAACGACGAATACGCTTCTATCGCGAAAAGAAGATTAGGCTGGGAGTGAAAATATGAAAGAAGGGAAAGAGGCGGGTTTCGGCGTATTAATACCGAATCTGCAAATCGCTTTTTACTATCGACTCAAAGAAATACGGGATTTATATAACGGACGCTTTTAAGAGAACAATCGAAGAAATAAACATCGAGAAATTGGACCGCGAATTGAATACGTACGTGAAGGCCGAGCTTTTAGCTCGGGTTGCGTCTTATGGTCTGCGGGGCGAGGTATTTTTCCCTGTACCTTATCTACTAGAAAGCAACCCGTTCCTCCTCGGTTATTATCGCTTACTGTACGGTCTTTCCCAAAAGGAATTTTATAGTAAGGGCCCTTTCGGTAAGTTCAAGTGCCTGGAGGATCGCGGCGAAATACCAACCAGGATCGCTCAATCTATTAGACCTTTATGCGAAAGCCTTATAGCTACCGGCGGGGCGCTAATAGGGAATATCGATTACCTTGCTATTGATACCGTGCACGATTTGCAATTGCTTACGTTAGGGCCGCAGTTCCGCGGGAGCGAAAATACGAGGATAGGAAAAGAAGCGGTAAAGGAATTTTTCGAATTAATAGAAAATTTAGTATCGGGGTATATAAAAGACACCACTAAACGTTCCATTCTGATCGAGAATGATTCCGGACGGAAAATAATAATCGAATTTTCGAACGACCCGGACGTTAGGATTATTCAATTGCTCCCCGATAGGTACCAAAAGATATTATCAATAGAAATAAAAGGGGGTAAAGACGTATCGAACGTTCATAACCGTTTGGGCGAAGCAGAGAAAAGTCATTTGAAAGCAAAGAACTTGGGATATCCCCAGTTTTGGACCGTTTTAAAAATCGATGTAGACTTGCCGCGTGCAAAAAGCGAATCCCCTACGACTACCCGGTTTTTTAATATGGATAAAATAATCGACGCCGGGACCGAAGAAGGAAGAGATTTCCGCGATTTAGTAGGTGTATTGTTGGGTATTCAGCTCTAACCCTTGCGATTAATATCCCAGGTAATAGCGAAAAAGTTTCCGGCATCCGCATCAACCGGTACCTGGCGATGTGCGGCCTGGGCGCGCGAAGGGCCGTCGAGCGGTTGGTGAGGGAAGGCCGCGTCGTAGTCGACGGCGCCGTCGTCGACGACCTGGCGTTTCGCGTTCCGCCCGGGGCGGCGGTTTCGGTCGGCGGCAAGGAGGTAAGGCCGGGGCGACGCTTCCGCTACGTGGCGTATCATAAGCGGCGGGGCGTTTTGACGACGACGCGGGACCCGTTCCGCCGTAGGACGGTACGCGACGATCTGCCGCGGCAGCTGCGAGACCTGAAGCCGGTGGGGCGGCTCGACGGCGATACCGAGGGCTTGCTCCTGTTGACCGACGACGGCTCGTTCGCCCAGCGCGTGGCCCACCCCTCGTTCGGCGTCGTCAAGAAGTACGTCGTGGACGTTAGCGGCCGTATGACGAAAAAGGACATCGCCGCGCTGGAGCGTGGCGTCGAATTGCTGGACGGCCATATGGGCAAGGTGAAGGTCGATTCCGTCGAACGGACCGCCGCCGGCTCGACCGTTACGGTCAGCGCCGGTTACGGCCGGAAGCGTATGATACGTCAAATGTTCGCGGCCTTGGGCCACAAGGTGAAGGTGTTGCGCCGCGTCGCCGTGGGGCCGGTAACGCTCGGCCGCCTGTGCCCCGGCGAGTGGCGGGAACTTACCGAAGAGGAGGTTGCGGCCCTGGGTGACTACTGAAGGCCGTGACGTCGCGGTGGTCGTAGCTCTGGACGGGCCGGCCGCCGCGGGAAAGAGTACCGTGGGAAGGGCCGTCGCGCGCCGGCTCGGGTTTTCGTTCGTCGAAACCGGTAAGTTGTACCGGGTTTTGGCGCTGATAGCGGTACGCGATAAACTCCCGCTGGACGACGGCCCGCGCCTGGCGGCCGCGTTTAATAAAGCGGACGTGCGGTATACCGTAAACGACGGCGAGCCGCTCGTAGCGGTGGACGGCGAAGACGTCACGGCCGAGCTCGCCGGCGGCGACGTGGCCGAGGCGGCGTCGGCGATATCGGCGTTGCCGGAGGTGCGGGCGGCGTTGTTGCCGCTGCAGCGACGTTTGGCGGAACCGTCGGGGGCGGTCGTCGAAGGTCGGGACGTGGGCACGGTCGTTTTCCCGGACGCGACCTACAAGTTCTACCTCGACGCATCGCCGGCCGAGCGCGCGAGGCGTCGCGCGCGCGACTTCGCGGCGGCGGGGAAGGACGTCGCGGCCGAAGAGGTGGAGAGGGATTTGGCGGCGCGCGACGGTCGCGACGCGGCTCGAGCCGCGGCCCCCCTCCGGCGCGCCGACGACGCGGTGTACGTCGATACGACCGCGAGGACGTTCGAGGAGGTCGTCGATTTTATCGTGGATTACGTTACGAGAGGGAAGGAGGCGCGCGCCGCCGGATAATGCGCGTCGACGTCGGACATCTTTTACGGGTTGTGCTTTGGCGGGTTTCGCATTTCTTCGTCGCCTGGCCGTTGGGTAAAATTTATTTCGACTTCGAAACGCGCGGTTTGGAACGCCTACCGTTACGGGGGGGCGTTTTGGCCGCGGCGAACCATGCGTCTTACCTCGACCCGCCGCTGCTGGGAAACGCGACGCCGCGCGTAATGTACTATATGGCGCGCGCGGACCTGTTCGGCGGCAAGTTCGGCGGCCCGTTTATTAAGGCGTGGGGCGCGTTCCCCATTCGACGCGATATGTGGTCCGCCGGCGGTTTGAAAGAAGCGCTCCGCAAACTCGACGAGGGGAAGCTCGTTTTATATTTTCCCGAGGGTACGCGTACGTACGACGGCGGCCTCCGGAAGCCGATGGTGGGAGCGGGGCTGCTGGCGTATCTGGCCCGGGCGCCGGTAGTGCCGGTTTACATCGACGGCACGTTTCGCGTACTGCCCCGCGGCGTTAAGTTTCCCCGGCGGGCGAAAGTGACGGTGTCCTTCGGCCCCCCCGTAGATTTGGCGTCGTACCGGCGGATGCCCGCGTCGAAGGAAACCTACAACGCTATAGCCGACGATATTATGGCCGGCATCGCGGCGCTGCGCGGCGGCGGCCCCGCCGCCGCCCCCGCCGCCGGAGAGGGGGCGGCGTGAAGATAATCGTGGCGTCGGACGCCGGCTTCTGCTTCGGCGTGAAGCGCGCGACCAAGGCGGCGTTCGAGGCGGCGACCGCGGCGCCCGGGCCGGTGTATACGCTCGGCGAACTAATACATAACCCCCAGGTCGTTAAGCAGCTCGAGCGCGTGGGGGTACGCGTCGCGCGCGGCGTTGCCGGCGTCGGTACCGGCACCGTGATAATAAGGTCCCACGGCCTTCCCCCCGCGGTCCTACAAGCGCTCGAGGCGCAGGGGGCGGACGTTTTGGACTTGACTTGCCCTACGGTGAAGGCCGTACAACAACGGGCCGCGACCCTCGCCCGCGAGGGCTACGAGGTGGTCATAATCGGCGACCGCGACCACCCGGAGGTCGAGGCTATAGCCGGGTACGCGGGTCCGGCCGCCGTTATCGTCAATTCCGAGGAGGAGGCGGCGGCCGTCCCCCGCATCGAGAAGATGGGCGTCGTGATGCAGACGACCCACGACGTGACGACTTGCCGCCTTATTGTCGGCGTTCTACTCGACAAGGCGCACGAGATTCGCGTCTTCAACACGCTGTGCGACGCGACGGCGAAACGCCAGAAGGCCGCGCTCGAGCTCGCGCGCGGCGTCGACGTAATGGTCGTGGTGGGAGGCCGCAACAGCGCCAACACCGCCCGCTTGGCCGAAATATGCCGGCGGGCCGGCGCCGAGGCGTACCACGTCGAGACCGCCGAGGAGCTCAAAGCCGATTGGTTCGACGGCGTCGAAACCGTTGGCGTTACCGCCGGGACGTCGACGCCGGATTGGGTAATCGACGAGGTCGTCGCGAAACTGGAGACGTTGTCGGTTGCCGGTAAGTGATATTGGTCCTTTCGCGGACCGGCGACGACATATTTAACTTGCTTCCGTGAGTAAGCATTTGTTAATATCTATCGCCGAATGAGGGAAGCCGTCTGGCGAGCTTTATCGTACGTTGCTTTCCTCGGCCTATTCGCGTATTTTTACGGCCGGGCGGACGTAGCGCGGCACGGCCGCCGTGGCTTCACGATATTCGTTTGGGAAGTCGTCGGGTTCGTTTTATTCGACGTCGTTCGCGTGAAGTTCGGGTGGCCGGCGGT
>DATKVX010000047.1 GCA_035529855.1 bacterium | reverse complement strand
ATCTTGTACCAAATTATGGGCGCGAGGTTGTCGAAGCCGATGGCGCGGCAACGTTCCTGGATGGCGGCGTGGAGCGGCGCGACGAAGTGCCGGCCCGCTTTCCGCCTCGCCTGGCACACGTCGCCCACGACCACCACCATTCGGCCGCCCTGAACCAGCGCCCGGTAACAATGCCGCCAAACCTTATCGAGTTCATCCAGAAACTCGTCGAAATCGCCGACGTCGCCCAGTTGGCCGTCGCGGTCATTATACTTTTTTAGGGTCCAGTAGGGCGGCGACGTGACTACGAGATGAACAGCCTCGTCTTCTATGTCGGCCATATCGCGTGCGTCGCCGAGCCTCAAGTCGTGGTGGGTTTTTAGCGTCGCGACGTACGTTTCTATGGCGCTCAGCGCCGCCGGGTCTTTGGCGAGCCGCGGTATAAGCGTCTGAGGGTTGGCGATATCTGCGGCTTCGGGCGTTTCGCCGTTTACTTTAAGGCCCTTTAAGAAATCCCTATGTGGTTCCGCCGTCATCGTCGCGTAATTTTATTTAATCCCCGGGTTGCGCGTTTTCACAGCGCGCGCGAGCTGGTTGAAGAACCGCCCGAAAACCGTTTCGCCCGAAATAATTTCGGCGCCTCGGGAAAAATCGATTCGGACAAGGACCGTCGCCTCGAGCGTACCGGTGCTCCACGCCGGCGCGCGACGTCCGGATAGGAAGCGAAGTTTGCTCTCCAGGAATTCGGACCATAATTTGCCGTTCTTACCTCGAGTAGTATCCTGGCTTACGTCGAAAATCATTATATAGCCCAGTACTATCTCGGGCGAGTACATTTGCGCGTTCGCTACTTCGCCCATTAAATCGTCCAGACGGTTAGGTACCGTACCCGGTATATTCTTCAACAGGGATTTTAAGGAAATCCCGAGGCGGTATTTCGCGTCGTATTCCCAAGCGATATCCCAGCTTTTATCTCTGGCTCCTCCCGGTATTTTAACTTCCGCCCCGGCGCCCGGTAACCCTCTCTTCGCGAGTTCCTCTATGCAATATGCGGCCAGCTTCGAAAGCCGCGCCGGCGATTGCGCTTTCCCTTCGGTAACGGCTATACGATATAAATCTCCTATCGCTTCGGCGAAAGTAACCATCGCCGTTTATTATAATCGACACCCCCGGTTACCGCAACAGAAAAGCCGCCCCTGGGGGCGGCGTTTCGTTTCTGGGTAGGGGCGACTGGCCAGTCGCCCTTTATAATTCCCGGCTGAAGCCGGCCGTTAACGCGTCGCCGGTTAAGGACCGTCCCTTGAAAGGAACGGTTTACTTCTCCACCGCTTCCTCGGCCTCGCCCACCGCCGCGAAGGAGCCCTTCTTCGTGCGCCAGATGGCCCAGCCGACGATGACCAGACCGACGACGACGACGGGGACCGTGATGTACCACGTCCCGCGGTACTTGATGATGAGCGGCGCGACGATGAGCGCCACCAGGTTCATCACCTTGATGAGGGGGTTGATGGCCGGCCCGGCGGTATCCTTGAAGGGGTCACCGACGGTGTCGCCGACGACGGCGGCCTTGTGCGCCGGGGAACCCTTGCCGCCGTAAAGGCCGTCCTCGATGGACTTCTTGGCGTTGTCCCAGGCGCCGCCGGAGTTCGCCAGGAAGACCGCCATAAGCTGGCCCGTCAGGATGATGCCGGCCAGGAAGCCGCCCAGCGCCGCGGCGTCGAGGAGGAAGCCGACGATTATCGGCGTCAACACCGCCAAGAGGCCCGGGCCGACGAGCTCCTTAAGGGCGGCCCGGGTGCAGATGTCCACCGCCCTCGTGTACTCCGGCTCGGCCTCGCCCGCCATCAAGCCTTTGATCGTGTGGAACTGGCGCCGGACCTCGTTTATGACGAGGGCGGCCGCGCGGCCCACGGCCCGTATCAGCAACGAGGAGAAGAGGAAGGGTACGGCGCCGCCGACGAGCAGGCCGATGAGGACGACGGGGTTGGCGACGTCGATGGTGGTAATCGCGGCGCCCGCTTTTCGCAACTCCTGGAAGTACGCGCCGAAGAGCGACGTCGCGGCCATGACCGCGGTCGCGATGGCGAAGCCTTTCGTGATGGCCTTCGTCGTGTTGCCGACGGCGTCGAGGTCTGCGATGGTCTTGCGCGTCTTCTCGTCGCCCTCCTTCGACATCTCTATGATGCCGTTGGCGTTGTCGGCCACCGGCCCGAAGGTATCCATCGAGACGACGACCCCCGTCGTGGTGAGCATGCCCATACCGGCGAGCGAGATGGAGTAGAGGATGTACGTGACGTTGCTCGGGTCGCCCACGATGAGGATGGAGGAGAAGATGGCGCCGCAGATAACGAGGATGGCCCACACCGACGACTCGAGCCCTACGGCCACGCCCATCAGGATGGTCGTGGCCTCGCCGGTGCGCGTCGCCGCGGCGATCTCCTTGACCGGGCCGCGTTTGATGGACGTGAAGTGTTCGGTCAACAACGAGATAAACACGGAGAGTATCAGGCCGAAGACGGTAGCCCAGAAGACGCGCAGGTCGCCCACGTAATAATAGGCGAAGAAGTAAAACCCCAAAGCTGACGTTATAGCGGAGATGATGTAGCCCCGGTTTATGGGCCGCATCCCCGGTTCGGTCTCGGAGAGGGGCCGGACGGCGGCGGTCCCGATGATGGACGTGATGACGCCGACGCCGCGCACGATGAGCGGGAAGATGACGCCCTTGACGCCCATTACGGTCCAGCCGAGTATCATCGCCGCGACCAACGTGACCTCGTACGACTCGAAGATGTCCGCCGCCATGCCGGCGCAGTCGCCGACGTTGTCCCCCACGTTGTCGGCAATAACGGCGGCGTTGCGGGGGTCGTCCTCCGGGATGCCGGCCTCGACCTTGCCGACGAGGTCGGCGCCGATGTCCGCGGCCTTGGTGTATATGCCGCCCCCTACCCGCATGAACAGCGCCAACAAGGAGCCGCCGAAGCCGAAGCCGATAAGCACCTCGTACGCCTTCGAACCGTAGAGGATGAAGATGGAGGTGGCGCCGAGGAGGCCCAGGCCCACGCAGAACATCCCGGCGATGGTGCCGGTTTGAAAGGCGATGGTGAGCGCGCGCTTGTAGGAGGTGCGCGCGGCGTTGGCGCAGCGGACGTTGCCCCGCACCGCCAGGCTCATCCCCACGAAGCCCACGAGCCCCGAGAAGAACGCGCCCAGCAGGAACGCGCCCGCGCGGCCGAACTGCATCGTCAGCGTCTCGCCCGTGAAGAACATCGCGGCGGCGATGACGCCGGTTATTAGCAGGATGGTTTTAAATTGCCGATTGAGGTACGCCCGGGCGCCTTGTTGGATCGCGCGCGCTATCTTCTGCATCGCCGGCGTGCCGGGGTCGAGCTTGAGAATCCTGCCGACGAGTATGAGGGCGTAGCCTATGCCGACGAAGGCACTGCCAAAGACCGTCCAAAGAGCGATTTTTTCGAATAGCGAATAAGAGGCCATAAAGGTCTCCTCGAAATTGCTACCGGCGGCCCGGGACGGGCCGTCGAGGGTTTAATTCTCTTGAAATAATACCACGGAAAGATTTTTATGTCAAAGGTTTACTAAAAGAGCCGGCCCGATATGAGCCGGCTTTGAACGGGACGTTAAGCCGATAGCGTTGAATTACAGCGACTCCAGGTACGCGAGGAAGTCCTTCATCTCCTGGCCGTCCTCGGCCAGGGCTTCGCCGCCCAACGGGTTTGTGATGCAGAAGTTTACGACTTCGGCCAGCGCGACCTCTTTTTCGGGGTCCATCATCGTGAAGACGCCGGGGTAGCGGTCCTTGACGCCGGTGAGCGGCTTGGTCGTCATCCCCTCCATCTCCATGCCCTCGGTGCCGCCGTTGGGGTGGCACGACTCGCAGCTTTTGCCGGTGGTGCCGAGGTTGACGTCGGCGAATAACGCTTTGCCGCGCTCGACGTCGCCCGCCATGGCGACTTCGGCCGTCTCGGCGGTCATGGCGGTTTCCGCGGTCGGCGCTTCCTCTTTCTTCTTGCACGCGACGAATAGCGCCGCGACGGCGGCAACTACCCCCAAACAGACTAGAAATTTCCGCATTGCCGTCCTCCTTGGTTATGGACTTATGAACGAAAACGTGTAAATATTATCTTGCAAACAATTTAATATATATAGTATAAAAAAGCAAGCTAAAATTGAACGCAAGTGATAGAACTGCGGAAAGTAACGTTTGGCGCCGGCCGGTAGGCGCTGGTCCCTTGGGACGGTCTACGCCGGCTTTTCGGCGAGAGGTTGATAATGGTATTAATATCGATCGTTTTAGCGTACGTCGCCTTGGCCGCGGCGTTGACGGCCGTCTTGGCCATGCTCGCCCGGTTGAGCGGGGCCGCCGCCGGGAAGGGCGGGGCCGCGCTGCTATGGGTCCACCGCGTCGCCGGGTACGTCTTCCTTGCGATAATGATTTTCCTATTCGCCGGGATGTTGTACAAGATAACGGCGTACGGCAACGTGCTCTCGGCGAGGGTCGCCTGGCACGGCGCCGCGGGTTTCGCCGTCGTGGCGTTTCTGTTCCTCAAATGGGCCGTCGTCCGGCCTTACCGCGGCCTGATGAAGTTCGCGCCGCCGTTGGGGATGACCGTTTTCGGGCTGGCGTTCGTCGTAATAATGTTGGGCGCCACGACGAAGCTCTTGGCCCGCCTCGGCGCCGGGGAACCGGCGGGGCCGCCCGTAGTCGAGGTTATACCGGGCGAGGAAATGGTCGAGCGGCACGAAGAGATGATGGAGCTCATGCGCCCCGCCGTGGGGGAGGCCGACCGCCTTCACGCCGCTCGCTTCGTCTTCGCCGAGAAGTGTGGTAAATGCCACCATCTCCGGCGTCCCTTGGCCAAGCCCCGGACCGAGGCGGACTGGCCGCCGTTGCTCGAGCGGATGCGGAGCTACGACCGGAGTTGGATAAGCGACGTCGACGCCGAGGAAATCGAACTTTACCTCGTTAACGATTACGGCCCGGGACGCTAAGGTCGCCGGCTTAGCGTAAACGGCGTCGTGCTGATGGGAAGGGGCCGGCGTTAATTGACGCCCATCGTCTACGAGTACGAAGCGCTCGCCGACGGGGATGCCGGTAAAGCCCGGTCCGATATAGGCGGCGGTTCCTTCCCGGGCCGTTAGTTAAAGTATTGCGCGTTTCAGATCCGGAGGGGTTATGGCCAAGTGGAAGTGCAGCGTTTGCGGTTACATCTACGACGAGGCGCGCGAGGAGGTCCCCTTCGCGGCGTTGGCGGACGATTGGACGTGCCCGGTGTGCGGCGCCCCCAAGTCCGCCTTCAATCGGCTCGAGGGAGCCGGGGAGCGCGAAGTCGCCGAGGGCGAGTTCGCGGGGACGGTCGCCGACCAGATCGTAGCGCAGCTCGCCGCGTACGGCGTGCGCTACGTCTGCGGCATACCGGGCGACTCCAACCTGCCGCTGGTGGACGCCATCCGCCGCTCGGAGGACGTGGACTTCGTACTCGTGCGCCACGAGGAGACGGCGGCCTTTATGGCCTCCGCCCGCTTTAAGATATTCAACGAGATAGGGGTATGCCTTTCCATCGCCGGCCCGGGGACGACCAACTTGATAACGGGCCTTATGGACGCCGCGACGGACCGCTCGCCGGTGCTCGCGCTGTTGGGCCAGGTGACCGAGGTTAGGTTGGGCAGCGAAGCTTTTCAGGAAGTCGACCAGCTCGCGCTCTACCACCCGTTCACCGTATACGCGGAGACGGTCTCGGCGCCGGCGCGGGCGGCCAATGTCGTTAGCATGGCCGTAAAGAAAGCGTACGCCGAACACGGCGTGGCGGCGCTGAGCCTCCCCACCGACGTGCTGGCCGCGCCCGCGGCGGGCGGCATATTCACCGGCGACCGCCGCGTCTTCCGCGGCCGCGCCGCGCCGACGGAGGAGTCGCTCCGGGCGGTGGCGGAGGTAATCGCCCGGGCCCAAAGGCCGCTGGTCTTCGCGGGCTGGGGAGCCCGCTTCTCCGGCGCCGACGTCATCGCCCTCGCCGAGCGCATCGGCGCCTTCGTCGCCACCACCTCCCGCGCCAAGGGCGTCGTGCCCGAAACCCGCGAGCTGGCCGTGGGCGTGATGGGCAGCATCGGCGCGCCGTGCGCGGCCCGGGCGGCGCAGGCGTCGGACCTCCTCGTAATCCTCGGCTCGGGATTCCGGCAGCGCAACCTCGTCCCGGACGTGCCCGCCGTGCAAGTGGATTGGAACGCCGCCCGCATCGGCAAAACCTTCGAGGTCGAGGCGGGCGCCGTGGGCGACGTGCGCGAGGCGCTGCCGCGGCTCTTGGAGCTCGTACCGGCGAAGGATATGGACGAGGATTACAAAAAAACCGTCCGCCGGCACCGCGACGAGCACATGCGCGACGTCGCCGCGCTGCGCGCCAAGAAGACGAGGCCGGTGCATCCCGGCTTCGTCGTGAGCTGGTTGAACGAGCTGATTCCCAAGGACGCCGTCGTAACCGTCGACGTGGGCGACCACACCTATTGGTTTTACAAGATGTTCGTCGCCGACGGCCAGCGGACGTGCCTCTCCGCCAACATGGCCAGTATGGCCTTCGCCCTCCCGGCGGCGCTCGCGGCCTCGCTCCACGAGCGCTCGACGCCGACGTTCTGCGTTACCGGCGACGGCGGCTTCGGCATGCTCATGGCGGACTTCACCACCGCCGTCCGCGAGAAGCTGCCCATAAAGGTAGTGCTCTTCAACGACGGTCGCTTGAAGAACATCGTGAAGGAGCAGGCCGTCGCGGGTTTCCCACCGTACGGCGTCGAGTTCCCCAACGCCGACTTCGCCGCGTTCGCCGCTTCGGCCGGCGGCTTCGGCGCGCGCGTAGACGACCCCGACGACTTCGCGCCCGCGGTAAAAAAAGCCCTTAAAGAGAACAGCCGGCCGTCGTTAATCGAAGTGATCGTCGACCCGGCGGCGATGGCCGCGCCGGCGGGCGTCGCGCCGGCGGCGGAAAAGGGCTCCAAATCGTGATCCGTGTATGACCGGGACGCGAAAAAGCCGGCCTCTTGGGGCCGGCTTTTGGTAACCATACACAGCGCGTGGCTCAGTAGTATAAGGCTTTGACTCGGCCAAGGCTCGTCGGCGCCACGCCGATGTCGCCCTGCATCACGATGCGGAACATCAAATTGGATTCGGATTCGAACGGTTGCCAGACGCCCAAATAATAGGTCCATCCCCGCCGCTGCGGCGGCCCCGTATCCAGGCAGTATGGGTCGATGTTGGGGTAGTTGTAACGCTGCTCCATAGCGGCTACGAACTTGCGTATGCCTTTGGGCAATGTCCAGTTAACGCTGAAATCGCACCACGGGTACCCGCGCCCGGTCCCCCTAACGTACGTCGGGCCCCAAATCCGCGCCCCGGGAACGCCGCTTTGGAAGTCGAAAACGCCGATGTTGAAACCGTCCCACCGGTCGTTGGGCCATACGCCGCTCGAGCGGATCCGCATAAGTTTTATATTGCCCGCCGCGAGCGTCGAGCAGTCGAAGCCGTTGCCGATCCAGGTGCCCGTGACGAATTGGGCCAGAACGTACCCCAGCGTGCCGTTGTCCCACTTCAATTCTTGTTCGGTACTTTCTACGGGCTCAGCGTACGAGGTAATTCGGCTCGACTCGTTCCGTAGATCCGCGCCTTCGCCCGCTACGGCGCCTAACGCAAAGCACGCTAATATGACGATAACCCTTTTTCCCATATTCGACCCCTTCCGTTAACCCGGAAAAATGGCCCGGCCGTACGCAGTTATTATAAACCCGATACGCGGCTCCGTCAATAGACGGCCGTATTTTCCGAAGTAGGCCGGCGCCCGGTAATTATAACACCCATTCAGTCGTTTGTCTATAATATATACCCAAAGCACCATATCTTGGGGTTATATCCTCCCATACCACATTATGTTGCGTTTTTTTCTTGCCAAAAAACGCCTATGTTGTTAGAATGGCCACGGAGGTAGAGAAGGGTGTAATATGCGCTTAAGGACTTTAGATATTTTCGGCTTTAAATCTTTCCCCCACCGGACCCGCGTCGAGTTCGGCGCGGGCGTCAGCGCCGTTGTGGGGCCGAACGGGTGCGGCAAATCCAACGTCGCCGACGCCTTCCGCTGGGCGCTGGGCGAGCAATCGGCCAAGGCGTTGCGCGGCGACGTCATGGAGGACCTGGTCTTCAACGGCACCGCCGACACGCCGGCCCTTTCGATGGCCGAGGTTTCCATCGCTTTCTCCGACGTTAGCGGATACGTTCCGACCGACGGCGACGAGCTGGTCGTAACGCGGCGCATGTACCGTTCGGGCGAGTCGCACTATTTCATCAACAGACGGCCCGTCCGTTTGAAGGACGTGCGCGACCTGTTCGCGGATACGGGTTTGGGAAAGGCCTCGTACGCCGTGGTCGAACAGGGAATGGTAGAGGCTATCGTCAAGGCCAAGGCCGACGAGCGGCGGGCCTTTTTCGAGGAGGCCGCCGGTATCCGGGGATACCGGACCAAGCGCGCCGAAGCGCTGCGTAAGCTGGAAGACGTCGAGGCCAACATGGAGCGCATCGACGACCTGTACGCCGAGTATAAGCGGCGGGCGCGGGCGTTAAAGCGCCAGGCCGGCGCCGCGCGGCGGTACCAGGGCCTGGTGGACCGGCTCCGCGAGCTCGACGTCGCCTTCGCCAAGCGCAAGTACGTCGCCAAAGCGGAGGAGAGGCGTGCCGCGCTGGCGGGCCGCGACGAGTGCGCCGCGGCTAACCGCGAGGCTAAGGGTCGCGCGGCCGCCGCCGCCGCCGAGGTCTCGCGCCTCGACGCCGAAGTCGCCGCGGGCGAGATCGAGCTGGAGCGTAAGGAAAAAGACCTCCTCGAGCGCCAACGGGGGATGAACGAGGCCGAGGCGGCGAAGCAGCTCGCCGAAGAAAGGCGCCGCGCCGTCGACCAGGAAGTCGGGCGCCTGGGCGAGGAGGGCGAACAGCTCGTCGCGAAGCTCCGCGGCGCGGGCGAGGAGGGCGAGCGGCTGGCCGCCGAACTCGAGCGAACCCAAAAGCAAATCGCCGACGGCGAGGAGCGTAAGGAGCGCGCCGCGGCCGAGCTCGCGGCCGCCCGGTCGCGGGAGGGCGAGCTCTCGGGCGGGTTGGAGGCGGCGCGCGGCGAGCAGTTGGCGCGGTTCCACGACCGGACCCAGCTCGCCAACCTCCACGCCACGGCCGCGGCCACGCGCAAAAGTTTTGCCCAGGAGCTCCGCCGCCTCCGGGACGAAGCAGGCCGCCAGGCGTCGCTCTTCGACGAGAACTACGCGTCGCTGAATAATATTTCGGCCGAGCTGGAGTCGCTCGGGCGGGAGTGGACCGAATGCCGGAACGGGGCCGAGGAGTTGGCGGCTTCCGAGGAGCGTCTGGCGCGCGAGCACGCCGCGGCCGAAGCGGCGGCGGCGGAACTCGGCAGCGAGCGCGAGAAAGCTCGGTCGCGCCTCCAGTCGCTGGAGGAACTCGCCCGCGGGTTCGAGTCCTTCGGCGCGGGCGCGGCGGCGCTTTTGGAGGGTGGTGCTCCTTCCGGCATCGCCGGCGTCCTGGCGGACGTGGTCGCGGTGCGGGAAGGGTACGAGGCCGCGGTGGAGCGGGCGCTGGGTTGCGCCGCGGCGGCGCTCTTGGCCGAAGACCTGGCCACCGCCACCGCCTACGGCCGTAGCCTTAAAGACTCGGGCGCGGGGCGCGCCGCTTTCGTCGTCCCCGGCGAGGGCCGGGCCGCGGCCGCGGACCTGCCCGTGGTAGAGGGCGTGAAGGGTTGGGCGTCGGATTTCGTAGCGGCCCAAGGGCCGTACGCCGACGCCGTGAAAGGGTTATTGGCCGGCGTCGTGGTCGTCGACGGCCTGGCGGCGCTCGAGGCGGTGTCCGAAGTGTCGCCCGGGACGCCGGCGGTAACGGTCGACGGCGATTGGTGGGACGGCCGGGCGACGCTGTTCGCCGGCGCGGCCGAGGAGGTCGGCGCTACCATCCTGGGTCGCCGCGCGGAGATCGAAAGGCTCGGCGCGGCCGTCGCCGACCTCGACTCGAGGCTGGAAGCGGCTCGCCGCGAGGTGGCGCGTTTGCGGGCGGCCCGCGAAGAGCTCGTCCGCCGGAAGCAGGAGAACGCGGCGCGCCTGGTGCGGCTCGAGGCGGCGCGCGGAAGCGTCGAAGGCGCGTTGGCGCGCGCCCGCGACGAGGGCCGCGTGCTGGGGGAAAACCGCGGCGTCCTGGCGGCGGAAATAGGGCAGGTTGAAGCTCGCCTCGCGGAGGTCTTCGGCGACGAGGAACGGCTCGGCGGCCAGCTCGACGCCACGTCCCGCGCCTGCGAGGAAACCGGCGAGGCCGTGGCGGAGATCGAGGAACAGCTGCGTGCCGTCCGCGGCGTCGTCGTCGAGAACGAAAAAGCGGCGGCCGCGGCGCGCGAGGTAGTCGCCGCGTTGGGCGAGAAATCGCGGGGGCTCGCCGGCGAGCGCGAGCGCCTTGAGCGGTTAAAAGAGGAGGGCGCGGCCAGACTCGAAGCGCTGGCCGCGGCGTCGGGACGAAAGGCCGCGGAGGCCGCCGAGCTTGCCGCGGAGGTAGAAGAGTGCGGCGCCGAAATCGCGGAGCGCGCGGCCGCTTTCCATAACGCGGAGCGCGGCGTCGAAGAGGCCCGCCTCATCCGGGCGGAGCTTATAGGCCGGCGGCGGGAGGCGGAGGAAGCGCGGGCCGCCGCGGAGGGCGCGGCCGCGGAAGTGGCCGACGTGTTGAAGGAGAGAGAGGTCGAAGTCGCGTCGCTGGTGGGCGAGTTGAGCGCGCTCGAGGAAGCGGCCGCCGCGAAGCACGACGTCCGGTTGAGCGCCCTCGCCGCCGACGAGTACGAGCTGGAGGGCGACGTCTCCGCGGCGGAGGCCGAGCGGGAAGAGCTGGCCAAGCGGCTCGGCAAGATGGGCGAGATCAACTTCCTCGCCGCGCGCGAGTACGACGAGCTGGCCGCGACGCTGACCGAGCTGGAGGAGCAGCGGGCGGACCTCGCCCGGGCCCGCGCCGACCTCGACGAGGGTATAGCGAGAATCGACGCCCACAGCCGCGAAAAATTCGCCGCGACCTTCGAGGTCGTTCGCGAAGAGTTCCAGCGGATCTTCCGGGAGGCCTTCGAAGGCGGCCAGGCCGACCTTAAGCTGCAACCGGGAGTGGACCCCCTCGACGCCGGGATATACGTCTACGCCCAACCGCCGGGTAAAAAGATGGAACACCTCTCGCTCCTATCGGGGGGCGAAAAAGCGCTCGCGGCCATAGCGTTGATATTCGCCCTCTTCAACGCGCGTCCGGCGCCGTTCGCCATCCTGGACGAGGTCGACGCGCCGCTCGACGAGAACAATATCAACCGGTTCCTCAAGATATTGGCGCAGTACCGCGATAGCGTCCAATTCATGGTCATCACCCACGCGCGCCGCACGATGGAGGCGTCCGACGCCATTTACGGCGTTACGATGGAACGGCGGGGCATCTCTAAAATTTTATCGTTGAAGATGCAAGAAGTACCTCTGGAGTTTATGGAGGTCGCGGCGGCGGCGCCGCCGGCTTAAGATCGGGGCTCCGGTATTCCCTTGAGCGCGGGCGGCCTCGACGAGGCCGCCTTCGCGTAGGGAGTTCGCTTTATTGACTCCATTCCTCTTTATTGATATATTTTAAGGGATGCCCGCCGACGAGCGTAAAACCTACGGCGTTTGCCCCCGGCACGCCGGCCGGCCGGCCATAGCGGGTTGTCCGCGTTGCGGCCGGTATATGTGCGCATTATGCGTTAGCCGCGGCGCCGAGGTCTCGGGCCGGCTCGTCTGTCGCGAGTGTATGGAGGCGCTCTCGGCCAAGAGCGGTTTGCGCCGGGAAGTGCCCTGGGAAAACCGTCGCGGGATGTCGTACGCGCGCGCTTTTTTCTCGACCTGGCGCGACGTCATCTTCGCGCCGCGCGCGTTCTTCGCCGGCCTCGCGCCCGAGGGCGGCCTCTTCAAGCCGTTGGTCTTCGCCGCGATATGCCTGGCTATCGGCATGGTGGGGAGTTTATGGGGCATAGGCGAAGCGGCCAGCGCGCTCGTCGGCCCTTCCGGCGCGGCGCTGGTCGCGGCTATGGCGCTGGCGCTTGCGCCGGCGACGTACGTACTATCGTTCGTCGTAACGGTGGCGTTCCTGCACTTGCTCGCGCGGGGCTTGGGGGGGCGGGCCGCCGTACGCGGCACGACCCGCGCCGCGGCCTACGCCCAGGCCGCCGCGGTGGCCGAGGTTATCCCGGCCGTAGGCGGCATCCTCGCGTTCGTCTTGCGGCTTTCGCTCTACGGGTGGGGCGTGTCGGCGGTGCACGGCTTTTCCCTCAAGAAGGCCATAGCGTTTTATGTTATCGTATTGGTCGCCGCGGCGGGTTTCATCTATTTCGGCGTAAGGCTGCTGACGCCGTTCCTGCCGCCGGGCGTTTAAGAATCCGGGGTAGGCGGAATGAAAAAAGTACTTCTATTCGTTTTTATATCGGCGCTGCTCGCGGCGGGGTGCGGCGGCGACAAGGAAGAGGTCGAGGCCGGGGCGGGTACCGCCGTCGTCGAGACAACCTCGGCCGGTTCGTTCGCCGTGGTGGGGCCGGAGGATAGACCTCTACCCGGGGGCGTAGCCGTCTATCGCCCGGGCGAGCACGACGAGCCGTTGTGGGAGGGGTTGGCCGGCGAACCGTTCGAGCTCGAGCCGGGCGACTACGACGTCCTGGTGGAATATTTCGGCCAGAAGTATTGGCGGCGCGGCGTAGCGCTCGCGGGAGGCGAGGAGACCTTCAAGTTGCCGATGGGTACGCTCGCCGTCGAGGCGCGCTCGAGCCGCGGCGACCGGCTGGAGGGCCGCGTCGCGATATATCCCTCGGGCGGGGCGGAGGGGCCGCCGGTTATGAAGGGCGAGACCTTCGAGGACCTCGCCGTCCTGGCCGGTACGTACGACGTACGGGTTACGGTCCAGGCGAGGGAACGTTGGCTGCTCGGCGTGTCGGTGGAGGCGGGCGATCGCGAGGAGCGGACGCTGCTCGAGCCGGTGGGGTACCTCTCGGTGGAGGTCGTGGACCAGGCCGGCGAGCCGCTCGAGGCGGAAGTATGGGTCTATGGGCCGGGGTCGACCCGGGTGCCGGTAGCTACCGGGAAGAGCGATCGGCCGTTGGCGTTGTTGCCCGGCCGTTACGGCGTAGCGGTCCGTTGGGCCGGGACGCGGGACTTCTCCGCCGGCGTAGCCGTAATCAAGAATCAGACGACGGTGGAGAGGTTCACCTTCTGGAGAAGTGAGGCTTCGTAATGGTCAACAGGACGACTCGGCGTACGCTCGATAAGCGGATGCGCAACATTAAGGTCGGTCTCTACACCTTACTCTTGGTAGCGGCGCTGATAGCGGCGCTCGTGGTTTCGACGGTCGCGCTGCCGCCCCAGATCGCGGCCTGGCGTTCGCGGCGTTCGACGGACGAGGCCCGGGCGCTCGTGGCCCAGAACAAGGTCTTCGAGGCCATGGCCTTGTTGAAGTACGCCGTCGCGCTCGACCCGGGTAATGAGCTCGCCCATTTCAACCTCGGCGTTTTGGAGCTGGCGGTTAACGGCGACGCCGCGGCCGCCTCCGACCAGTTCAAGCGCGCGGCGGAGGCCGACCCCGGTTTCGCCCGGGCGTACTTTAACCTCGGCGTAGTCCAGTTGTTCTATCTCCATAAACCGCGCGTCGCCGCGGACAGCTTCAAGAGGGCGGTGGAGCTGGACGCCGATTACGCGGCCGGGTACGCCGGGTTGGGCCTGGCGCACGAATCCTTGGGCGATTACGGCGCCGCCCGCGACGCGTACGACCGTTACCTGGCGATGAACCTCGACGGGCCGTGGACCGAACTGGTCGAGCAGCACAAGCGCGCCATCGGCGGCCTCCCCGCCGTGGACGACCTCGCCGCCAAGATGCGGGGCGACGAGGACGTTTTCGAGATAGTCGCGGTCGGCGATATGAGCCTGGCGCGCGGCGTCAACGTGGACCTCTACACCGGCCGGTCCGAGAGCCCGCTGCGGTTCGTGGCGCCCCTTATAGGCCGCGCCCGGATAGCTTTCGGGAACCTCGAGTCGCCCCTCACCAAACGCGCCAAGCGCGCGCCGACGAAAGGGCCCCGCGGCGGTTCGATATATCTGAAAGGTAATCCGGACTACGCGTTCATTTTAACCGAGGCCGGCTTCGACGTGTTGTCGCTCGCCAACAACCACATCATGGACTACGGCGAGCAGGGTCTATCGGACACCATATATTACCTCGAGCAGGAAGAGATAGAGCACGCGGGCGCCGGCCCTGACCTCGCCGCGGCGCTCGCCCCCGCCGACGTGGATGTCGACGGCTACGTAGTGCGGTTTTTGGCCTTCAGCGGCGTGGAGCCGCGAGAGTACTACGCCGGCGCAGCCAAGGCCGGGACCGCGTCCCTTGACGAGGGTACGGTCGTGAGCGCCATAAGTCGCGCCAAGAGCGAAGCCAACCTGGTCGTGGTATCGCTCCACTGGGGGGGCGAATCCATGGCCTACCCCTCCTCGGAGCAGAAGAGGCTCGCCCACAAGTTCGTCGACGCCGGCGCGGACGTAATCCTGGGTCATCACCCTCACGTCATCCAAGGCGTCGAGTCGTACGAGGGCGCCGTAATCGCGTATAGCCTGGGCAACTTCCTCTTCGATTCGCGGTACCCGGAGCGACACTACTCTACGCTGTTGGCCGTAGAGGTTTCGCGTTCGCGCGGCATACTGGGATTCCGTTTGATCCCCATATACATCGAGGGCACCGAGCCGACGGTATCGGCCGAGGCCGACGTAATGGGTTTCTTGGAGTTCGCCCTCCTCAGCGGTTCCGGCGAACGCGTCGGCGTCAGGCCGCCCCGGCCGTCGCGAGGCGGCAAGGCGCCGAAGACGTAACTCCCGTTAATCATGGAAGTCGAAGTTATTAGAGTAAAGTACTTCAACGAGAGTCGCGAGTTCCACGTGCCGGCGGGGGGTATTCCGCTCGAGGCCGGGGACGTGGTTATAGTGGAGACGGAAGACGGCCTCGATTGTTGCGAGGTTACGGCGCCCGCCCGCGAATGCCCCCGGCGAACCCTCGAGTCGCCTTCGGCTACGGTTCTCCGCAAAGCAACGCCCAACGACTTGGAGTGGCTCGCGACGAAGGAGGAGACCGAAGAAACGGCGGCGGAGATGTGCCGGGAGCTGGCGGCCAAGCTCGAGCTGGAAATGAAATTGTCGTCCGTAAAGATGACGTTCGACGGCGCTAAAGTCATATTCTTTTTTTCAGCCGACAAGCGGGTGGATTTCCGGACGTTGGTCCGCGAGCTCGCGAAGACGTTCCGCACCCGGATCGAAATGCGCCAGATAGGCGTGCGCGACAAAGCGAAGCAGATGGGAGGTTTGGCGGTTTGCGGCCGGCCGTTGTGCTGCACCATCTTCCTGGAGACGTTCGACCCGGTGACGATGAAGATGGCGAAGGTGCAAAATCTTACGCTGAGCCCGTCGAAGATATCGGGTTATTGCGGCCGCCTCATGTGCTGCCTGGCGTACGAAAACGAGTTTTACCGCAGCGTGAAGGAAGCGTTCCCGGGGGGCGTCGGGAAAAGAGTTTCCACGCCGCAGGGCGAGGGCGAGGTCAAGGCCGTCTTGGCGCTCACCGGCGCGGTAGTCGTAATGCTCGACTCCGGCGCCGCGGTAAAAGTTAAGTTGGCGGAGGTGGAGCCCGTGGCCGAAGCGGCGACCCGAACCGACGCTCCGCCCGAAACCGAAGACACGTAGGGGGTTGAACGGCGCGGTGTTTCGACGGACGTACGGCTCGCTCGTCGCGGCCGCGTTTTTTTCGTAGGCGGCGCCCTTCGTCCTGGTCGGCCCGGCGTTCAGTTTTTAGAGCTATTTACCTTTACCGCGGCGCCCCAGGTGTATTATAATTCACTCTCAAATATCGCCCCCCCCACCCCCAACGGGAGGTCCAAATATGGAAATCTTAGGTTGTGTCGGTACGCCCATCATAATCGCTGCGATAATCATAATTTTCATCCTCGCCAGCGCGATACGGATTCTGCGCGAGTACGAACGCGGCGTCATCTTCCGCCTGGGCCGGCTGATCGGCGCCAAGGGGCCCGGCCTTATCATCCTCATCCCCATCGTGGACCGGATGGTGCGGGTCGACCTCCGGACCATAGCCCACGACGTGCCGCCGCAGGACGTCATCACCAGGGACAACGTCTCCCTCAAGGTCAACGCCGTCGTCTATTTCCGCGTAATGGACCCGAACAACGCCGTCGTCGAGGTCGAGGATTACTACTTCGCGACCAGCCAGCTGGCGCAGACGACGCTGCGGTCCATCCTGGGCCAGTCCGAGCTGGACGATATCCTGGTCCACCGCGAGAAGATAAACCAGAGCCTGCAGACAATTCTGGACCAGGCCACCGACCCCTGGGGCATCAAGGTCTCCATGGTCGAGGTCAAACACGTCGACCTGCCCATCGAGATGCAGCGGGCGATGGCCCGCCAGGCGGAGGCGGAGCGCGAACGACGCGCCAAGGTCATCAACGCCGAGGGCGAGTACCAGGCGGCCCAGAGGCTTACCGAGGCCGCGACCATCATCCAGACCGCGCCGGCCGCGCTGCAGCTGCGATTCTTGCAGACTTTGAAAGAAGTCGCCGCGGAGAACAACTCGACGACGCTGTTCCCGGTTCCCATCGACCTCTTCCGGCCTTTCATCGAAGCGTTCGACAAGAGCAAGGGCTCGAAGAAATAGGTCCGGGAATACGCGTCCGTAAGCTCGGGGCCGCGCGGCGGTCTCGAGGCGTGACGATCGAGATGCTGCGAACCGGGTTTTTACGATACGGATGGCCGATGGCCGTCGCGTTGGCGTTATCCGTGCTCGGCTGCGGCCTGGTCGCGAAACGCACGGCGCTCAAGGATTGCGAGTTCGACCTGGCCGACGTCGAGGTCAAGAGCGTGTCGCTCGCCGACGTCGACCTCCTGCTCGAGCTTTCCGTCTACAACCCCAACGACGTCGAGGTCATCGTCGACCGCTTTTCGTACAAGCTGTGGAGCGATAAGAACGCCGTCGCCGAGGGGTGGCACCGGCGCCAGGAAAAGGTCCCGCCGGGCGAGACCAGGGTAATAGCGTTCACCATGAAGACGCCGCTCAAGAACCTGGGCAAGGGCGTCTTAAACCAAATAATGAATAGGGGTGGCGTAACGTACACCCTCCAGGCGACCGTTTACCTGGACACCTTCTTCGGCGAGTTGGAGATACCCGTAACGGTTCGCAAGAAGTATTGAGGTAAATATATGAGGACCATAATAGTCTGCACGCTGGCCGCGGCGCTCGCGGCCGCTTCGGCTTTAGGCGTTGAGGCCGTCCGGGAAGTGTTGGATAACGGCCTGATAGCCATCGTCGCCGAGGACCACGCCAACCCCGTGGCCGCGGCGCGCGTCTACGTCCGGGCGGGTTCCATCTACGAGGGGAGGTACTTGGGCGCGGGCACGTCGCACCTCCTCGAGCACATGCTGGGCGAGCGGACCGACAAGCACTCCAAGGCCGAGCTCGAGGCCGCGGTGTCCGAGATGGGCGGGGCGTATAACGCGTATACCTGGAAGGACCACGTCTGCTACCACATCGCCGTCCGCGCCGACAAGACCGACCAGGCGCTCGAGCACCTCGAGGAGCGCGTCTTCCACGCGGCGTTCCTGCCGGAGCAGCTCGAGAACCAGCGCGAAATTATAATAAACGAGATCCGTATGGGCCAGGACGAACCCAACCGCGTCCTGCAGAAGGCCTTTTTCTACACTATGTTCCGCGAGCACCCGGTGCGCTATCCCATTATCGGCTTCGAGGAGCTCTTCGTTAAAATTTCCCGCGAGGACCTTATCGATTACTACGACCGGTATTACGTTCCGGAGCGAGCCGTGGTGGTAGTAGCGGGCGACGTCGACGCCGGGCAGACGCTGGCGAAGATACGCGAGACCTTCGGCGCGCTGCCGCGGGGGAGGGGTTTCCCGGAGGAGGCCTTCTACGAGCCGCCGCAGCTCGGCCGCCGCGACGTCGTCGTCCCGATGGACATCGGCGCCGCCTATATGTGGCTCGGCTTCCACGGGCCGCCGATGGGCTCGAAGGACGCGTACGCGTTGGAGGTCGCTACCGCCATAGCGGGCTACGGGCGCTCGAGCCGGCTCTACCGGCGCGTGCTGGAGGAGGGCGGCTACGTCACCGATATCTCGGCCTGGCTGAGTACGCCGCCCACCGGCGCCGGCTATTTGGGCGTCTACGCCGAGGGCGAGGCCATCGAGCTCAACTACGCCGAGGACGCCATCGTCGCCGAGATGTTGAATTTTACGGAGAAGCGCGTCTCCCGCGACGAGTTGGCGCGGGCCAAGAAGCTGCTTACGGCGCAGTATATACTCGGCCTGGATACCGTCGAGGACGTTGCCGCCGACCTGGGCGAGAACGAGCTCTATACCGGCAACATGAACTTCAGCGACGAGTACCTGGTCCGCATCGAGGAAATTACCGCGGACGACGTCAGGGACGCGGCCCGGCGCTACGTTCGCGAGTCCCACATGACGGTGGCCAAGGTCGTCCCGCGCGACTGGGCCGCCGCCGCGGAGGAGGTGGCCGCGGCGGCCGAGGCGGAGCCGATGGAGAAGGTAACGCTCGCCAACGGCCTGCGCCTCCTCGTCCGCCGCAACCCGGCGGTCCCGGCGGTCACGGTTCACGCGGTCATCGCCGGCGGCTCGAGGGTGGTGGCGCCCGGCAAGGAGGGCGTCGCCGAGCTCGTCGCGGAGTTGTTAGTGAAGGGGACGAAGAAGCGCAAGGCCGACCGCATCGCGAAAGAGGTCGAGGAGTTGGGCGGCTCCATCAGCTCGAGTGCCTCCCTCGATTACCTGACCCTCTCCGCGTCTTGCCTGGCGGCCGATTTCGAGAAGGCGTTCGACGTCTTAGCCGATTGCCTGGCCAACTCCGCCATACCCGCGGTGGAGTTCGGCCGCGAGCAGGACCGCCTGCTCGCCCAGGTGCAGAGCGAAGACGACGACTGGGAGCTGCAGGCCGAGAAGATGATGCGCGCTTACCTCTACCCCAAGCACCCGTACCGCTACCGCACCACCGGCACCGTGGACTCGGTGGCGCGGCTCGCCGACGAGGACGCGCTGGCGTATTATAAGAAGTACGCGACGCCGGCCAACGTCGTCGTCGCGGTGGTGGGGGACGTCGACCCGGGCGAGGTAACGCGCGTCGTCGAGAAGAAGCTCGCCCGGTGGCGGCCGCTCGAGTCTCCGCCGCCGGTCGTCCCGGCGGACCCGCCGCCCGCGGAGCGCGAGCTCGTCTTCGAGAAGACCGACAACGAGCAGGCCGTGATATACGTGGGGTACCGCGGCGTCACGTACGGCGACGGCGACGAATTCCCGCTGCGCGTTCTCGACGCGGCCATTTCCGGGGTATACCTGCCGGGCGGCCGGCTGCACGAACGGCTGCGCGGCGCCGGCTACGTCTACGTCGTTCACGCCTATAACATCTCCGCGCAGGACCCGGGGTTCTTCGGCATATTCGCGGCCACGTCGCCCGAGCGCGCCGAGGAGGTGCTGGCGGCCGTCGAGGAGGAGGTCGCGAAGATAAAGGCGGAGCCCATAACGCCCGAGGAGCTTGAGCTCGCCCGGGAGAACTGGCTCACTATGAACGCCCTCTACAACAACCAGTCCAACGCCGACGTCGCCGGGCTGGCCGCCCGCTATGAGCTCGTGGGCCTGGGGTACGATTGGCCCGAGGATTTCGACGAGCGCGTCCTGGCGGTGACGGCGGACGACGTTACGGCCGCGGCCCGCAAGTACCTCGTCAACCCGGTCGTCGTCGTCACGACGCCCACGCCGCCGGGAGAGGCCTCCGCCCCGGGGCCCGAGGCGCCCGTAGGCGAAGCGGACGAGTAATTCTTAATTTTAAAAGGGTTAGGCGGCCCGCCCGGGCCGCTTTTTTTATTCTACGCCGCTGAGCGTAAGCGTAACGCGCGGCCAGTCCGTGAACTTGAAAGAGAGCTTGAGAATCTTACCCGCCAGCTCGCCCTCCGTGCCCACGTACGCGTAGACGGTCGTCCTCTTATCGTCGCCCCAGCCGGTGATGAGGCCGTCGACGCGGCAGCAAGGGAGCGCCCTTTCCGGCCAGGACGGTAGCGTCAACTTGCCGCGGCTCGCGACGCCGGCCTCGAGCCGGTACGACTTACCCCGCAGCGGGTAGTCGAAGGAAACCTCGTCCCCCTCGGCGGGCGGCTTGTGAACGAACGCCGTCAGCGCAAGCACCCTGTCCGCCCGCTCTTTCTCGACGGGAACGAACTTCCTCTCGAACAACGAGAGGAAGAATACCCGGTCGGCGGGGGGGTCGACCTTCATCAGGCATTTGCCGGCGTTTTCGATGTCTATGCGGCCGGCGTCGTCCTCGCGCCACGTCAGCTCGTCGTCGCCGACGAAGAAGAGCGCGAGGACCAAAGCCCCCAGGAACTCCCGGGCGGTCTGGGGGGACAGCGTTACTTTATATTTGAGGGTAGCGGCGCCGCCGAGGGCGGCCGCCAGGAGCGATAGCGCGACGATGAGTCGTATGCGTTTGACGTTCGGGATCCTCCGACGTTGCGTTTTATTGTGCTAAAGCGGCTCGCGTACCCGCGCCCGCGCCGCCCCTACAACTGGGCGCCGTGGGGCGTGAACTCCTTGCGGAAGAGCATCGTCAGCAGGAACGCGAGGCCGCCGGCCACCAATACTTTGACGTCGGTCCACGTTCGGATGGCTTTGAGCCGCTTCCACACGTACCGCGGGCGGCGGTAGAAGCGGCGGAACGCCAGCGACCGGAGCTCCTGGATTTGCTCACGCTTCATCGTGTAGGGCACGAAGGCGCACCCCTCGAAGGTGTAGTCGAGGACGTTGTCGGTCGCGACCGTGCCGTATTTCTCGACGTGCTCGTAGAGCTCCGCGCCGGGGAACGGCGACATGGCGTGGAAGTTGACGACGTCGGTGTCGATGTCGATGGCGAACTGTATCGACTTCAGGCCGTCCTCGAAGGTCTCGCCCGGGATGCCGAAGATGAACGGCGTTACGGTTTTTAGGCCGGCCTGGTGCGCCCACTCCACCGCGCGGCGGTTCTGCTCCACGGTCGTGCCCTTGTTCATGGCGTCGAGGCATTTTTGCACGCCCGATTCGATGCCCAGGAGTATCCCCCAAAACTTGGCCTTCTTCATCTTGCGGAATATCTCGGGGTCGACGTCGTCGGCGCGGGCGGAGGCGTAGAAGCTGAGGTCGTAGTCGCGCTCGATGATGCCGTCCAGGACGGCGTGGATGCGCTCCTTGTCGTAGACCAGGTTGTCGTCGAAGAAGCGCACCTCTTTTATCTTGTACGTCTCGTAGACGTGGTCGATTTCGGCCAGGACTTTCTCGGCGCTGCGCGCGCGCCACTCGCCCTCGGCGTTGAGCTGCCAGCAGAAGATGCACCGGCCGTTGCAGCCGCGCGAACTGTAGAGATAGAGCGCCGGCAGCCGCTCGTACGTCCCGAGGGGCGGCGTGTAGCGCTCGAGGTCTATAAGGTCGCGCGCCGGGAAGGGGAGGACGTTTATATCGGGGATATGGCGCCGCGGCGGGTTGAGGTGGATTCCGCCGTCGTCGCGGTACGCGATGCCCTCCACCTCGGCCAAATCGCCGCCGGCCTCCAGCTTCCGGGCGAGTACGTCCGCCGTTACCTCGCCCTCGCCGACGGTGACGCTGTCCGGGTGGGGCGACTCGCGGAGGACGCGGTCCTTCCACCCGCTGGCCAGCGGCCCGCCCACGGCGACGTGGACGCCGGGCATCTCGCGATGGATGCGCGCCGCGAGCGAGTTCATGGCTTCCCACGAGAAAGTCGTCAGGTACATCCCCACCATGCCCGGGCCGAAGGCCTTCAGCCGCGGCGTCATCTCGTCTTCGGTCATCAGGCCGCCGTCGAAGACGCGGACGTCGTGCCCCGCCTCGCGGAGCGCTGCGGCCACGGACAGGATGCCGAGCGGGTGCCACCGGCCGCCGACGAAGAGGCCGAAGTTGCCGGTGAAGACCTCCTTCGGCGTCCAGGGCGGAAATACCATCGCGACTTTCATTTTTTATCTACTCGCCTTCAATTATAACACAAGCGGTCGCTTCCGCACGTTCCGGTCGTGTGCCCGCGTGCCTCGCCGCGTCGCTATCGCCAAATCTTTCTTGCGATGGTGACGAGCAATACCGGGTACGAGACGATGGCGAAGGAGCTCTCCAGGCCCGCGGCCACCTTCGCCCACCCGTACGGTTCGTAGGCCGTGAAGCCCAGCTTGGTCAGCGTCAGGAACGAGAAGTAAAGGCATCGTTGGAAGCTGTGCCAGCTGAGGTCTACCAGCGGGCCCACGCCTCCGCCCGGGTCGATGTAACTCGTCAGGCCGAAACCCAGTCCGCCGAAATACGGCAACAGGTAATAGTAAACCGAGAAGCCGAGCCAACCCAACACGAGCGCGGATACGACGCGCCGAGGTTTCGTCCCGTAGCCGGCGTAGAGGTCCAGGAAGACGTATTCCAACGCGTTGCTTAGCAGCGCGAAAGGCCGCCACGTTTTTCGGCCCTCGAGGCGGGCCCGACGTCCGGCTACCATTTCGCGGTAGAGCGCGGTTTCGGCCAGGCCGAACCGGCCGAAGTGGCGGAAGTTGAGCTTGAGCTCGGCGTAAACCTCGGCCACTTCGCCGTGCTTTCCGGGGCGGTCGTTCTCGGCCTTGAGCTTGTCCGGCAGGACGGCGCGACCCAGGTCCGTATCCGGGAAGAGGGCGCCGTAGAGGTCCGCGCGGCGCAGGTCCGCGGCGGCGAAGTCGCAATTGTCGAAGCGAGTCCCGGCCAACGCCGCGCCGGAGAAGTCCGCCCGCACGAAGGTAACGCGCCGGAAACTCGCCCCCTGCAGGTCGGCGTTGCTGAGGGTGGTGCCGGTGAGGTCCGCCTCGTCGAAGCGCGCCCGCGCGAGTTTCGCCCCCGAGAGGTCGCCGTGGGTGAACGTCGCGTAGGGGAATTCGGCGTGGGACAGCTCCGCGCCGCGCAGGTTGGCGAAGGAGAGGTCCGCGTTCGTGAAGCGGGCGTGGGTCAGCGTCGCGCCGCGGAACGACGCCCCCACCAGCTCGGCGTCCGAGAAGTCGGCGTTCGCGAAGTCGCCGCCGGCGAAGTCGGCGCCCTTCAGATTGGCTCCCGCGAAGTTGGTGCGCGGCCCGGCGATGTCTTTGAACTTCACCGATTCCAGGTTGAGGCCCGCGAAGCCGTGCAGCGACGTCGCCCGGCGCCGTATCTCCTCCAGGTACGCGCCCTCGTCGGGTAGATGCTTCCAGCAGTGACGGGCGAAACTAAGCGCCGGCGTCGTGCAATCCGCCCGGGCGCACGCCGGCCTTTCGCACCAGTGTTCTTCGCCGAGTTCGTCGTTGGCGTTGGCCATCAGCTTCTCCCCAGGACGTAGCGGCCCAGCACGTCCAGGCCGGCCTTGGCGGCCCGGCCGAAGTCTCCCCAGGAACGCACGCGGCGCAGCCGCCGCCACACGTACCCGGGACGCAAGTAAAATTCGCGGTAAGCTTTTTTTATGTAACGCTCGAGCAGCGCCTCGTCGCCGTATACCGGGCGGCGGGCGTCGTAGCGGTTGAAGTCGCCGCCCAGCTCCTCCTTGACCTGCTCGTAGAACAGCGTGCCCGGGTACGGCGTCGCGACGTTGAACGAGGCGAAGGAGGCGTTCAGCTCCTTGGCCAGCCGGACCGTCGCCCGCATGTCCTCTTCGCGCTCGCCCAGGTTGCCGAACATGAAGAAGGCCGCGGCCTCCAGGCCGGCGCGGGTCGTGGCCTCGAACGCCCGCCGGGCCTGCTCCACCGTCGTCTTCTTGCCCATGCGCTCGAGCACGCGCTGCGACCCCGATTCGACGCCGTAGATTACGAGGTAGCACCCCGCGCGCTTGAGCGCCGCCAGCATCTCGTCGTCCACCGTGTCGACGCGCGACATGCACATCCACGAGAACGCGAGCCCCGAGTCCTCGATGAGGCCGCACAGCTCCAGGACCCGCCGCTTGCCGATGGTGAACGTGTCGTCCCAGAACCCCACCTGGCGGACGCCCTCCTCTTCCACCATCTCGCGCAGTTCCGCCAGTACGTCGGCGCTGGAGCGGAACCTTATCTTGCGGCCGTAGTACGTGCCGGTCGAGCAATAGTTGCACGGGTAGGGGCACCCGCGCGACGTGATGACGATGTCGAAGCGGCCGTGGCGCATGAACGGCGGCTCGTAGCTGTACGGCCGGAAGAAGCGGCGCGCCGGATGAGGCAGCACGTCGAGGTCGCCGATAAGCCCCCGCTTCGGGTTGTGGACGACGCGGCCGTCCTCGCGCCAACTCAAACCCGCGACCGCTCCGTACGGCACCTCGCCCCGCACCGCGCGCGCGAGTTCGGCGCACGTCGCCTCCGGCTCGCCGCGGATGACGAAGTCGGCCCCCGGCGCGGCGAAGCCGTCGTCGCGTCGGGCGCTGACGTGCGTCCCCATCACCGCGGCCTTCGTCGTCGGCGAGGCTTCCTTCGCCCGCGTCAGGAAGGCCAGGTCGCGTCCCAGCGTCGACGTGCCCGCGGCGACGTATATCAAGTCCGGCCGCTCGTCGGCAACGAGTTTTAAAATTTCATCGACGCCCTTTTTCCCCGCCACCGCGTCGACGAGGTCGACGTCGGCGCCGGCCCACTCCTCCACCGCGGCGGCGCAGTACGCCAGCCCCAGCGGCGGGATGACGTAGTCCGTCTTGGTGAATATCCCCGCGCATCGCGCCAACACGGCGTCGGTCTGCGTCGCGAAGTCGCCCGCCGCCAGCGGCGGCACCAGGAAGAGCGCTTTAACTCGTCGGGTCATTTTTCCAGTTTGTATATTACCGCGCCGCCCGGGACCCGCCCGAAGAATAACGCGTCCCAACCGGCGACGAAGATGCGTACGGCGTTCAGCGCGCGGCCCGGGCCGCCGGCGAGCGTCTTCTCTTTCGCCGTCGCCGCCCCGTCGCCGCCGCGGCCGGATAACGCCCGCGCCGTCAGGGCCGTCAGCGGTTGGAAAAGGTGTTTGTAATACAACCGCTTATTTATTTTTAGGCCCGAGGCCTTGATCGCCGCCTCCAGCTCGAGCCGCGTCAATCGACTCCGGTGGCCGTCCTTGACGTCGTCCTGGTCGAGGCGCCCTCCTCCCGGCGCGCGCCGGAGCCATCGCCGGAGGTACAGGCCGTAGCACGACGTATTCACCAACAGCACGCCACCCTCTTTCATCACTCGCGCCGCTTCCTGGAGGACGACGCCGACCTTGGCCGGCGGCACGTGCTCGAGCACGTCCGACAGGAAGACCAGGTCGCAGGCGCCGGCCGCCAGCGGTACGCGCCGCACGTCCCCCTGAACGACGGCTAGGCCGCGGCCTTTCGCGACCGCCAGCGCCGGCGCGACGGCGTCTACCACCGCCTTGTATCGGGCCCGGCCGAAGAGCGTCGCGAAGTACCCCTCGCCACCGCCCAGGTCGACCAGCCGTTCGTACTCGCGGCGGCCGGCGAAGCGGCGGAAGGTGCGCCACACCAACCAACCCAGCGGCCCGAGGGCGTGCCTGGGCGGCAGCGCGCCGCCCGTACGCCAACGCCCCGCGGCGTACAATCGCTCGCTCTCACGCCGGGTTTCCGGTTCGAATTCATTTGGCGTGTCTATATCATAATATTATAATAAAAAATGGCTCGCGCTGCAAACGCGGACGGTACGTTATGACCTTAATATTTGAGCCTTTGCCGTATTGGTGGTTGGCGGCCTTGGGGGCGGTTCTGGCCGTCGCGGCGGCCGTCGTCGGCGTGTGGCGGGTGCGCCGCGCCGCCGGGTGGGCGCGTGCGACTCTTTTTTTAACGCTCCGTTTGGCCGCGATATCGGCTATTTTATTATTCGTGCTCGGGCCGCGCCGGACGGCGGTTTATACTGAGTCCGCGGCGCCGCCGGTGGCCATTCTAATAGATTCGTCGGCGTCGATGGACTTCGGTGCGGTCCGCGGGACAAGGTTGGAGGGGGCGGCGGCCTCGGCTCGAGCCGTGGCGCGCGCCGTCGAGGAGAGCGGCGGCCGGTACGACGTATACGACTTCGCCGCCCGCCGCCGGCCGTGGGGTAACGTCGTTCCCGGGGACGACGAGTTGCGGACGGGTGCGCGCGGCCGGACCGACGCCGCCCGGGCGCTGCGCGAGGTGGCCGCGCGTTACGGCAAGGAGGGCCTGACCTCGGCGGTGGTATTGAGTGACGGTGTCTGGGACGCGGCGCCGGCGGCGGAGGGTTTGCCCCCGTGCCTCACCGCGTCGCCGGCCGACGAGCCGCCGGCTAACTCGTTATTCGTCGCCGACGTCGAGGCGCCGGCGGCCGTATTGCCCGGGACCGCTTTCGACGTGCGCGTACGGTATTATTCGACGCTCGAGGCGGGCGAGGCGGCCTCGGTGACGGTGGCGGAAGAGAGCGGGGGAGAAGCGGCGTTCGAATTCAAACCCGCGCCGGGCGCCGGCGAGGCCGTCGTGCGCGCCGCGGTGCGGGAGCCGGGCGACCGTTTCTTCCGCGTGGCGGCCTCGCCCGGGCGGGGGGAGACGTGGTTCCACGTGAAGGCCCTGGCGCCGCCGCCGTCGATATGGTATTGGGAGATGGCGGGCGACGCCGACTTCGCCTTTTTGAAACGCGCGCTCGCGACGCACGCCGGCCTGGCGTTGACGTATCGCCTGGACGCCGGCGACGCCGTCGTGGGCTCGAGTGGCGGGCCGCCGGAGGGGACCGACGTCGTCGTGCTCGGCAACCCCCGCGCGGCCAAGGTGATGCCGGTGGCCGGGGAGATGTTGGCGCGCCACGTCGCCCGGGGCGGCGGCCTGTTGGTGGTCGTCAGCGCGAGGCCGGTGGACGCGGCGGCGCTTTCGACGGGCGCGTTGTCCGAGCTATCGCCGGTTTGGGTCCAGGCGAACGTCGCCGAGGTGAGCGGCGGGCCGCTTTCGGCGTCGTCGTATCCCGGCGGGCCGCGGGTGGCCGCGGCGCCGCCGCCCGTAACGCACGTCTGGCGGCTCGGGCCCCTCAAGGAAAGCGCGACGCCGGTATGGGAGGCGGCCGACGGCACGCCCGCGCTCGTCGTGATGCCGTACGGCCTGGGTCGCGTCGGGTTGTTGGCGGCCGGGGGCCTTTACAGGTGGCGGCTGGCCTCGGGCGACGACCTCGCCGCGCTCGCGGCCGCGCTCGTCCTCGCCCTGTACGACGAACAAGGGGGCCCCTTGGCCGTGAGCCGTCACGTCGCCGCGCCGGGCGACGCGGTGGAGGTAAGTTGTCGCGCGGCGGCCGAGCCGACGGTGGTATACGCCGACCCCGCGGGCGCCGTCAAGCGGGTGGCGCTGGCTCGGCTCGGCGACGAGCTGTGGTCGGGCGAGTTCGAGGTCGCCGCCGAGGGGCGGTACGAATTGACGGCCAGGTCGCCCGCGGCCGGCGCGACGGAGGTTACCAAGACGGCCGTGCTGGTCGCGCCGGCGGCGTCGGAGTACCGGGGCTTCGTTCCGCGGCTCGAGCCGCTGAAGGCTTTGGCCGCGGCCACCGGCGGCCGCTATTTCGACCCGGAGGACGCGGACGGCCTGGCCCGGGCGGTGGCGGCCCGGGTGGAAGCCGCGCCGCGCGTAGTGGCGACGACGCGCCGAGACCTGTGGCCGGCGTGGCTCGCTTTTCCCGTAGCGTTGGCGTTTTTGGTTGTGGATTGGGTGCTGAGGCGAAGGACCGGGTTGCCTTAAAAAATATGTGAGGTGGACGATGGCCGGTAAAGAATACCTGGTTGCGGGTGAGTGGCGCTGCTCGGAGGAGGAACTCGCGGTGCGGTGTCCGTACGACGGCGACGTCGTCGGTGCGACGTGGAACGCGACCGCCGCGGACGTCGAGGAGGCGGCCACGACGGCGTACGAGTTCTTCCGCGGGGGGGAAAGTGTCCCGTCGTACGAGCGCGTAGACGTTTTAAACAAGCTGTCGCGACTGGTGAAAGAGAACGCGGAGGATTTGGCGAAGACGCTCGCGCTCGAGGCCGGCAAGAATATTCGAGAGGCCCGGGGCGAGGTAGGCCGGTGCGCGTTTACGTGCGAGGTCGCGGCGGCGGAGGTGAGCCGGCTGGAGGGCGAGGTGGTGCCGTTGGACCTGCATCCCGCGGGTAGGGGCCGCTTCGGCATCGTGCGGCGGTTCGTGCGGGGGCCGGTGCTCGCGATAACGCCGTTCAATTTCCCGTTGAACCTGGTGGCCCATAAGCTGGCGCCGGCCATGGCTTGCGGCGCGCCCATAGTCATCAAACCCGCGTCCGCGACGCCGCTGTCGGCGCTCGAGCTGGCGACGCTGGCGCTCGAGGCCGGCGCGCCGGCGCGGCAAATCTCGGTCCTCCCCATGCCCGGCTCGAGGGCGGAAGGTCTGGTCGCCGACGAGCGGTTCGCGGTGTTGACCTTCACCGGCTCCCCGGAGGTCGGTTGGAGTTTGAAGGGGAAGGCGGGCCGCAAGCAGGTGTGCCTCGAGCTGGGCGGCAACGCCGCGGCCATTGTACATTCCGACGCCGACCTGGCGTACGCCGTGAAGCGCGTAGTGGCGGGCGGCTTCGGCGTCGCGGGGCAGTCGTGCATCTCGGTCCAGCGCGTTTACATCCATCGGCCGGTTTACGACGACGTCGCGGCCGCTTTGGTGGACGCGGTGCGGCGTTTGCGCGTCGGCCACCCCCTGGACGAGGACGCCGACCTCGGCAGCTTGATAGACGAGGACGCCGCGGCGCGCGTCGAGGGTTGGCTCGAGGAGGCGAAGGCCGCCGGCGCGCGCGTACTGTGCGGCGGCAAACGCGACGGAACCCGCCTCGAGCCGGCGGTGGTGGAGGGGTGCCCGGCGGAGTTGCCGCTGAGCTGCCGGGAGGCTTTCGCGCCGGTGGTATTGCTCGAGCCGTACGACGATTTCGCCGAAGCCGTTGCCGCGGCGGATGACTCCCGCTACGGCCTCCAGGCGGGCGTTTTCACGCGGGACCTGGGGCGCGTTCGCTACGCCTACGAGAATATAAGAGCGGGCGCGGTAGTCGCGGGCGACGTGCCGACGTTCCGCGTGGACCACATGCCGTACGGCGGCGCCAAGGAGTCGGGCATAGGCCGCGAGGGCCCGCGCTACGCCATCGAGGGGTATACCGAACCGCGGATGTTGATAGTTTGCGAGTTCGGCCCGTAGCGCGCGCTACGTGCGGCGCGGCGGTAAGAAGCGCCAATAAAAGAATAGCAGCGGGAAAGAGACGACGGCCGTGGCGGCGGCCGCCAACGCGACCTTGCCGACGACAAGCCAGCCGAAAGAGGCCGGCCCGGCGAAGGCCGCGACGAGTACAAAAGCGAGGGTTTGTTTTACGATGACGGCGGCCGCGGCGAAGATCGCCGGCACGAGCAGGCTCCCCTCGTAAATTTGGCCGCGGAAGTGGGAGAAGGCCGCCGCCGAGGCCGTGCCCACCAACGCGCCCAGGCCGACGGGCCCCCATCCCAACAGGTCGGACGCCAAGCCCAGGATGAAGCCGCAGACCACCGCCGGGACGCCGCCCACGGCGAGCGCGACGTACACCACGGTCGCTAACGTGAGGTCCGGGACCGCGGCGTCCGGCAGGAGACGCGGCGCCACGGCGTGGTGTACGTAGACGGCCGCGGCCAGCACGACGACGTATCGTAGGAATATGCGCAACGGGGCCTTCGCTATGGTTCGCAGCGTGGTGGTGGCACCATATTATCAATACGCCGGCTTTTACGCAATAGATAGAAAAAAAGGGAGCGCGTTCGAGCGCTCCCTTTTTCGGATGACGAAAAGGTTACATTAAGCCGGTGATGGTACTGGCGAGGTTGGTGGCCGACTCCACGAGCGTCGGCGCGTCGGTGGTAATTTGCTCGAGCGCCGTTTTGCCCTCCTGCAATTTGGCCTGCTTATCCTTGAGGTCTTTGGCGGCCATCGGATTCGCCTTAATTTGGCTGACGAGGTCCGTCAGCGCGTCCGGGATCTTGCCCATTATCTCGGTGGCTTTCGCGATGATGGCGTTCAGGTCGTCGGGTACGGTTTGGACGCTTTCGACCTGGGCCTGGAGCTTGGCCTTGTCGTCGTCGGTGATGGCGTCCTTAATCTCGGCTACTTTGGCGGGGTCGCTCATCAGGTCGGCGATACCGTGCGCCTCGGCGATAGCGGCGAGGGTGCTGTCGCACTCGTCGATTTTAACTTTCGCCGCGTCGAGGTTGACGGATATCTCTTCGATCGACGTTATGAGCTCGTCGAACTTTTTCGTATCGACTTTGCCCCCGCCGCCGCCGGGCAGGTCGAACGCGCCGGCGACAGTCGCCGCTAAAATGAACGAACACGTTATTGCCAGGCTCTTCTTCATGATACCTCCTTAAATCGTTAAAGATTATGAATACCGGCCGCATTTTAATTGGTGCGGCCGCGGATGTCAAGTTTTACTTTTCCTCGGGGCCGGCGCTTATGCGCCAGGTTTCGGCGTCCGCGGCGTCGCCGGCCCGGGCGGTTATCGTTTCCGCTTCGCCTCGCGCCGTCCGGACCCGCGTCGGCGCCTCGGCGCGGTCGCGCGCGTCGGAGTACCGCAGCGTCAGCGCCGCCGCCCGCGGCCGGTCCTCCCGCCGCGCAGGCCGCAGCAGCGTCACCGGGCTCCCCACGCCCTCGACTTCGAAGGCCGCGGCGTCCCCGTCCAGATACCTCAGGAGTTCTTCGTTCTCGCCCTCGTTCCGGCCTACTACGGCTTTGGCGCCGGAAGGCAGGCGGAAGTGGCGGCCTAATTTTAGGAGGACTATATCGGCCGGGCGGTCTTCGCCGTGGGTGAAGGCGTCGGCCAGCCGCGCGCCGAAGTTCTTGTCGGTCAATAGGCACCCCCCCGCCGGCGAGCTGTACCCGGTTATGCCGTACGACGCCGCGAGCGCGAGTTGCGTTTTCCGCGAGCGCCCTTCCAGGCCCAGCAGCGCGGCCCGGTCGACCAGCCCTTCTTCCTCCGCCTCGGTGGGGGGCAGCAGCTTGGCCGATAGCGGCCTTAGCAATTTGCCCTCCAGGCCGGCCTCTTTTTCTATAAGCTTAAGGTGATACCGCCGCTGCGACATCGGCCTCTGCCCGAGCACTTCGCCGGTGAAGCAGAACGACGCGCCGCGCTCAAGCATAAGCGCTCCGGCGCGCCGAAGCATGAATATATGGCAGTTGATGCAGGGGTTGAACGCCGCGCCCCGGCCGAACCGGGGCGCTTTCAGCATTTCGACGTAATCCTCGCCCGCCTCGTCGACGACCAGCTCAATGCCCAGGCGCTCGGCCAGCCGCTCGGCGCGGGAGCCGCCGCCGATGAAGGGCGTGCGGAAGTAGTAGCCGACCACCGCGACGCCCTGCTCGAGGATTATTTTTACGGCGAGGGCGCTGTCGAGGCCGCCCGAGAACAGGCCCACGGCCTTGATTTTGGGGGCGGAGGCGGTCACGGCTCGAGCGGCGGGTCCTTCTCTTCGGCGTTCTCCGGCTTTTTATCTTTTTCGACGAAGCGGTAGACCTGCTCGCCCTCTTTGACCAGGCCCAGTTTCTCGCGGGCCAGTTTCTCGACCGCCTCCGGGTCGTCGAGGCGGCTCAGCTCCTCGCGGAGGCGGGCGTTTTCGTCGCGCAGTTCCCGGAGCTCGAGCTGGAGGCGTTCGTTCTCGCTCGCGAGCTCGTAGCGGCGTAAGTACCCGTGGCGGCTGAAGACGAAGACGTACGCGAGCAGCGCGGCCAGAACCAGGCCGGCGACGACGCCGAATACGAAGCGTCGTCGCCGCGTCTTCGCGGCGTGTACCGTTTCGCTGGCTCGGGGCATTACGCCTTGAAGGACCGGATGGTGGACGCGCCGGCGAATTGCGCGGAGGAGGCCAGGTCCTCCTCGATGCGGAGGAGCTCGTTGTACTTCGCGACCCGCTCCGAGCGGGCCGGCGCGCCGGTCTTAATCTGGCCCGCGCCGACGGCGACGACGAAGTCGGCGATGAAGGTGTCCTCCGTCTCGCCCGAGCGGTGGGAGACGACGGCGCTCATGCCGTGGCGGCGCGCGAGCTCGACGGCGGCTATGGTCTCGGTCACGGTGCCGATCTGGTTCAGTTTGATGAGAATGGAGTTGGCCGCGTTCTCACGGATGCCGCGCCGAAGGCGCTCGAGGTTCGTCACGAAGAGGTCGTCGCCCACCAGCTGCACGCGGTCGCCGAGCTTCTCGTTGAGGAGCCGCCAGCCGGCCCAGTCGTCCTCGGCCAGGCCGTCCTCGATGGATATCACGGGGTACGCCTCGAGCCACCGGCCGTAGAGCTCCACCACCGCGGCCGCGTCGAGCTTGGCGCCGTCGAGGTGGTATTTGCCTTTCCGGAAGAAGGACGAGGCCGCGGCGTCTATGGCCAGGCCGACGTTTTCGCCCGGGCGGTACCCGGCGGCCACGACCGCCTCCACCACCAGCTGGAGCGCTTCCTCGTTGGAGCCCAGGTTGGGGGCGAAGCCGCCCTCGTCGCCGACGCCGGCGGCCAGCCCTCGCTCCTTGAGCACTTTCTTCAGCGCGTGGTATATCTCCGCGCCGGCGCGCAACGCCTCGCCGAAGGTGGGCGCGGCGTACGGGACGACCATGAACTCCTGGATGTCGACGTTGTTGTCGGCGTGGGCGCCGCCGTTCAGGATGTTGAACATGGGCGCGGGCAGCAGGCGCGCGCCTACGCCGCCCAGGTAGCGGTAGAGCGGCAGGTCGAAGAACTCGGCCGCGGCTCGAGCGCACGCCATCGACGCGCCCAGGATGGCGTTGGCGCCGAACTTGGCCTTGTTGTCGGTCCCGTCGAGCTCGATTAGTATCTGGTCGGCGGCGGCCTGGTCCGCGGCGTCCGCCCCCAGCAGCGCGTCGGCGATGGGGCCGTTGACGTTGGCCACCGCCTGGCGGACGCCCTTGCCGACGTAGCGGGAAGCGTCGTCGTCGCGGAGCTCGCAGGCCTCGAACTCGCCGGTGCTGGCGCCGGAGGGAACGGCCGCGCGGCCCCGGGAGCCGGACTCGGTGTATACGTCTACCTCGACCGTGGGGTTGCCGCGGCTGTCCAAAATTTCGCGCGCGTAAACGTCGACGATGGTGGTCATAGCTTCCTCCGGGCGGTTTCTTTTTATGGATATTAACACCGAGGGCGGGAAAAATCCACGTTTTAAGCGGACCGTTTCCCGCCGGTAAAAAAAGGCGGCCTTGCGGCCGCCCGTTTTTCCGTATTCGCTCGCGAGCTACTAAACGATTTTCATCAACTCGCCGGCGACCTCGCCCGGGTCGACGTACTTCACGCTCGAGCCGCAGTCGCCCATTATCTTTTTGGCGTTGGCCCGGTCTTCTTTGGCGACGATTATGTATACCGGTACGTTGTGGATCTGGCACGGCTTCAGGAGGTCCGCGGCGCAGATGTTGGCCCCCTCCAGCGGCAGGAACTTGTGGAAGTAGCCCACGACGGCGTCGATGCCGTCCGCCGGGTTCAGGTAGCCGATGTACCGGCCGGCGTTATCGTAGCCGTTCCCCAGCGGCACCGTCTCCACGCCGGCGGCGGCGAGCTTGCTCAGTAGAAGCGGGTCCGTACCGTCCATATATCCTATCTTTTTCATCTACGGGCTCCCTTCGTCGTTTATTGACTTCGCCGGTTAAACGACGCCCTGGTCCAGCATCGCGTCGGCCACCTTCTTGAAGCCGCCGACGTTGGCGCCTTTAACGTAGTCGCAATATTTATCCTTCTCGTCGTAGCCGTACATCATGCACTGTTCGTGGATGGCGGCCATGATGCCGCGGAGGCGTTCATCCACTTCCTCGCGCGACCACGACAGGCGGAGGCTGTTCTGCGACATTTCGAGGCCGGAGACGGAGACGCCGCCGGCGTTGGCCGCTTTGCCCGGGCCGTAGAGGACCTTGGCCTTCAGGAAAACGTCGACGCCCTCCGGCATCGTCGGCATGTTGGCGCCCTCGGATACGACGAAGACGCCACCCTTGACGAGGTTTGCGGCGTCGTTGCGGTTGATTTCGTTCTGCGTCGCGCTCGGGCAGGCGCAGTCGGCCTTGATGGCCCACAGCGGGTTGTGGTCCAGCTTCGGGTCCGCGGGCGTGTATTGGACCTTGAACTTTTCGGCGTACTCTTTGATGCGGCCGCGCCGGACGTTCTTCAACTCCTTGACGAACGCGAGCTTCTCCTCGTCGATGCCGTCGGGGTCGTGTATGAAGCCCGAGGAGTCGGAGAGCGTAATGGCTTTGGCGCCGAGCTGGGTGAGCTTTTCGACGGTGAACTGGGCGACGTTGCCCGAACCGGAGACGAGGCACACCTTTCCGTTGAGAGAATCGCCGCGCGTCTTCAACATCTCGTCGGCGAAGTATACCGCGCCGTAGCCGGTGGCCTCGGGCCGGATGAGCGAACCGCCCCAGGTCAGGCGCTTACCGGTAAAGACGCCGGTAAACTCGTTTGTAAGGCGTTTATACTGGCCGAACATGAAGCCTATTTCGCGGGCGCCCACGCCGATGTCGCCCGCGGGCACGTCGGTATTGGGGCCGAGGTATTTATAGAGTTCGTTCATAAAGCTCTGGCAAAAGCGCATGACTTCGGCGTCGCTCTTGCCCTTGGGGTCGAAGTCGGAGCCGCCTTTGCCGCCGCCCATGGGGAGCGTCGTGAGCGCGTTCTTGAATATCTGTTCGAAGCCGAGGAACTTGATGATGCCGAGGTTGACGGAGGGGTGAAAGCGCAGGCCGCCCTTGTAGGGGCCGATGGCGTTGTTGAACTCCACGCGCATACCCCGGTTTACCATCACTTCGCCGTCGTCCGTTTCCCACGGGACGCGAAACAGAATAGTGCGGTCCGGCTCGACGACGCGCTCAAGAATGTTCCCTTTCTTGTATTGGGGGTTCTCGTCGATGAATTCCCCGAGCGACGTAAAAACCTCCTCCACCGCCTGGAGGAATTCCGGTTGGTCGGGGTCGCGGGCTGCTACCTTCTTAAAGACGTCGTCGACGTACATTAGGGAACCTCCTTGGCGTTGCGAAGCGGTTTAGATTACTACCGCGCCCGTTTTTATTTAATGTTTTGTGGTTTTATTTGGACGGCCGAAGGCCGGTAACGGCGTGGACAAGGAAACGAAATGTTACGAAGAGCGCCGGCCAAAGTCAAGGGTTTTTTACCTAAAATGCGGGGATTTTTTACGCGCCGCGTCGTTGCCCGCGGGGCGTATGGTATCGGTATTATTACCTCGAGCGGGGATGCGTTCTACGTGGGGACGGCCGGCGCCGGGTTCCGCGGCCGCGCTAACGCGCGCCCCGGCACGCCCTTATCTTGCGCCGGGCCATCTCGCGCACCGCGTCGCGGCCCGCCCCGAGTATCTTTTTAGGGTCGATGGCCGCGGCGTCATTTTTAAAATATTTTCGAACCGCGGCGACGAACGCCAGCCGGAGGTCGGTATCGACGTTGACCTTTGCGACGCCGCGCGCGACCGCTTGACGTAGGAGCTTGTCCGAGAGGCCCCGCGCCCGCGGAAGGTGCCCTCCCGCGTTCTCCACCTGGCGCACGACGTCCTCGTAAACCGCCGACGCGCCGTGGAGCACGAGCGGAACCGGCGTCGCGGCGGCGATGGCCTCCAGCCGTTCGACGTCTATGGTCGGCTCGCCCTCGAACTTGTACGCGCCGTGGCTCGTGCCGACCGCTACGGCCAGCGAGTGGACGCCCGTCGCTTCGACGAAGGCCGCGGCCTCGGCCGGCTCCGTGAAGGCCCCCCGGTCGTGGTCTTTGGCGACGTGGCCCAGCTCGCCTTCGACGGCGACGCCGCGGCGCGCGAACTCGTCCACCGCCGCGGCCACCAGCGCGACGTTCTCGTCGTACGGCAGCGTGGAACCGTCCACCATCACGGAGTTGAAGCCGAGGTCGACCGCTTTGCGCGCGGCCTCGACGCTCGAGCCGTGGTCGAGGTGCAAGACGAGCGGAACCGAAGCGCCGTCGATGATATCCAGGGCGAGCCGGGCCAGCGCGTCGCCGCCGTAGGCCAGCGCGGTCTCGGTCGCGGCCACGAAGATGGGCGCGCGCTCCTCCTCCGCGGCGGCCACGACGGCCTGGGCGAACTCGAGGTCGTTGACGTTGAACGCGGCGACGGCGTAACCGCCGTCCCGGGCGGTACCTAAAATATCTTTGGCGTCGGCGAGGGGCATACGGTTTCTCCTTTAAACGGGACCTTTTATTATACGCGATGATTACATACGGGGCCGTATAAATCAAGCCGGGCGCGGACCTGCCGGGGGAAATCCGCTATTGACCGCGTTCGCGTTATAACCGATAATAACTCCCGGAGAAGAGTATCGAGGGTGCGATTGCGGGAGGTAACGAGATGTTGAATAAATCCGTACCGGCGCTTGGACCGTCGCCGTTATGGTTATCGCCTCGCCTCCGCGTTGCGCGGGAGTCGAGGTCGCGTTATTTTACGGGCCGAACCTCGCGTTGGGCGGATTGAACGGCCTGGGCGAGACGGGGCCGGTGGGCGTGAAGGCGCGCGTTACGGTGGCGGAATCCGGGGCGTTGCGTTTCAACGCCGGGGTCGGTTACGGCCTTTACCGGTACCCCAGCAAACACGTTTATTACCTGATATGGGACCGCG